>USQH01000099.1 GCA_900556765.1 uncultured Oscillospiraceae bacterium | reverse complement strand
AAGTTTACATTGCCGTCACAAATTATAGTGGCGGCATTTATATAATAATTTGCAATAATAATTTGCAAAAATCGGTCGTATTCCGACCGCGTTAAGGAGGCAGCTAATATGAATGTCAAAGAAAAAATGCACAACGGAGATTTATACTATCCGAACGATGAAAGTATCGCGTCGGAGCAGTTAAAATGCCTTGATCGGCTGTATGATTTCAACATGACACGTCCGACCGAAACGGACAAGCGCAACGCCATGCTGAAGGAAATGTTCGCCGAGATCGGCGAGGGATGCTACATCGAGCCGCCGTTCCACGCGAATTTCGGTGGAAAACACGTTCATTTCGGCAAAAATATCTACGCTAACTTCAACCTGACGCTGGTGGACGACACTCACATCTATGTCGGCGACTACACCATGTTCGGGCCGAATGTGACGGTAGCGACAGCAGGACATCCGATACTGCCCGAACTGCGGCAAAAGGGATACCAGTACAATGCGCCCGTTCATATCGGCAAAAACTGCTGGATCGGCGCCGGAGCGGTCATTGTGCCCGGCATCACAATCGGCGACAATGTAGTCATCGGCGCGGGCAGCATAGTTACAAAGAATATACCGTCCAATACGGTGGCGGTCGGCAATCCGTGCAGAGTACTGCGAGAAGTCAACGAGCACGACCGTGAGTTTTATTTCAAAGATCGCCGCATAAAGCCGAGCGATTTTAACGACTGACCGACAATCGTCTGCAACGCGTAAAATCATACTGCCTGACAGCGACGAAGTTAACAATCAATAGTATGTTTCTTACATTTGATTGACTTATCCATTTCGCAAACAACCGAACAAACGCAAAAACGCGCTTCGATTTTACTCGAAGCGCGTTTTTTATTATTTGTTTTGCTTTTTAAAAGCATTAGAACATTGCGACAACGGCGTTGTCATAGGTTTTTTCAATGAATTTCTTTACCTTTTCGGAGGTAAGAGCCTTTGCAAGAGCCTGAATAGCCTCGCTGTTCTGATTTCCGTCCTTAACGACGAGTATGTTTGCGTAAGTTTTAGCTGCCTCTGACTTTGAGTCCTCGATAGCGATTGCATCGCTTGCCTTTAATCCGCCGGAAATGGCATAGTTGCCGTTGATTACCGCTACGGCGACATCGTCCAGAACGCCGGGCAGCAGAGCCGCCTGCATTTCAACGATATCAAACTTGTGCGGATTTTCAACGATGTCGAGCTTGGTAGCGCTCAGGCCAACGCCGTCCTTCAGCTTGATAAGTCCCTGCGCGGCAAGCAGCTGGAGAGCGCGAGCCTCGTTGGTATCGTCATTCGGAACGGCGATCTTGGCGCCGTCGTTGCTGCCGTCTGTCAGGGCGGCGATGGATTTCACCTTGCCGGCGTAGATGCCGAACGGCTCGTAATGCACGGCAACGACCGAAACAAGGTGAGTACCGTTGTTTTGATTAAAGTCGTTTAGATAAGGCGTGTGCTGGAAGTAGTTTGCGTCGATTTCACCGTCTTCGGTGGCGGTGTTGGGCAGGATGTAATCGTCAAACACGCGAATGTTAAGAGTATAACCCTCGGCGGCAAGGTCATCCTTTACCTGCTCAAGTATCTCGGCGTGCGGCGTGGAGCTGGCGCCTACTGTGATAGTCTTTTTCTCGGTCTTGCTGCTGTTGTCTGCGTTGTCATTCGAACCGCCGCATCCGACGAGAGCGAACACCAGTGTCAGTGAAAGCAATGCTGCAATAATTTTTTTCATAATTCATTCTCCTTTTTTGTTGGTTATTAAAATATTTGTATTATAAAACACAAATTATTTTCTGATTCTTTTATCGGTTGACTTTGCAAAGCGCATACCGAATTCCTGAATTATCTGCACGATAATCACGAGCAAAATGGATGAGACGTACATTATCGTATCGTTGAAGCGGTAAAGTCCGTACAGTATCGACATACTGCCCAGTCCGCCGCCGCTGATGAGGTAGGTCATCGGAGTATATCCGAGAATGGTGGTGACGGCTATCGCGCCGCCGACCAGCAGGGACGGCTTTGCCTCTGGCACAAGCACCTTGCATATAATCTGAAAATTGCTGCTGCCCATCGACTGCGCCGCCTCGATTATGCCGCTGTCAACTTCCTTCAGCGACGACTCGATCATTCGCGAGACGAACGGCGCCGCGGCTATGGTCAGATAAACGATAAAGGCGGCGTTGCCTATCTTTGATCCGACGATCAGCTTTGCAATCGGCTGAGTCATGACCAGCAGTATGACGAAAGGTACCGATCGCAGTATATTAACGATCACGCCGATGACTTTATTCAGCACGGGGTTCGGAGCGATGCCGCCCTTGTCGGTTATATACAGCAAAACACCGATAGGTATGCCGATGATGTATGATATAATCGTTCCGAGCAGAGTAACGTAAACGGTTACCCATGCGGCTTCGGCGTACTGAGCGCCCATTCCGCCGCCGAAAACAGACTCAAAAAGCTCTGTCATTTTGCATCCTCCTCGCTGAAATTGATATTGTGATCGGTAAGATATGCGACAATGCGTTCGCACGCGCCTTCGTCCTCAGGAAGCTGAACGACCATCTGACCGATAACCTTGCCGTCGATGTCCTTCGTATTGGCGTACATTATGTTTATCATTGCCCGACAGGAAAGCACCATATCGGCTATAACAGGTTCAAACGACGACATTCCGTCGAAAACTATGCGAATCCGTCTCTTTCCGAAATCGTCGTGTACCGCTTCGCCCTTCGGCAGTACCAATTCCTTTGCGATAGCCGACTGCGGACGGACAAACACATCGTGCACGTCGCCCATTTCAACGATGCGGCTCTGGTCAATGACGGCAACGCGGTGGCATATCTGCTCAATGACTTTCATTTCGTGGGTAATGATGACTATGGTCACGCCCATTTCGCGGTTTATTCGCTGTAACAGGTCAAGTATCGAACGGGTAGTAGTCGGGTCGAGAGCGCTGGTCGCCTCGTCACACAGCAGTATTTTCGGCTCGGTGGCAAGTGCGCGTGCAATAGCGACGCGCTGCTTTTGTCCGCCGGAGAGCTGCGACGGATAGGATTTTGCTTTGTCGGAAAGACCGACTATTTCCAACAGCTCGCGCGCCCTCTTTTCCGCTTTTGCGTGGCTGTAACCGGCGATCTCCATCGGATAGCACACATTTTTCAGTGCATTACGCTGTGACAGCAGGTTAAATCCCTGAAATATCATTCCAATCGACTGACGCGCTTTTAGAAGCTGCCGTTTAGACATCTGCGCAAGGTCTTCGCCGGCAACGGTCACCGTGCCCTCGGTCGGCCGTTCCAAAAAGTTCATACAGCGCACCAGCGTGCTCTTTCCAGCGCCGCTTAATCCGATTATGCCGAATATCTCGCCCTCGCGTACCGACAGGTCGATATCGCGCAGGGCGACGAAATCGCCGTCCTCGGTGTGAAAAGTCTTATTCAGCTTTTCAATCTTAATTATCTCTTTCAAAGCTTTAGTTCTCCTTCAAACTATTTTGATACATATAACAAAAAACGCCCCCGTCCGCGATGCAACTGCATCAATAAGGACGAAAGCGAAAGCTTCGTGTTACCACCTTAACGTTCATCCGTTCCTCACGAAACGGACCTCAGCGGGTACCATCATACCCCGGCGCTGTAAAGGGCGCTCCCATCGCAGCCTATGCCGAACGGTATCGACGGTCGGTGCGCGGCTCCGAGACCATTTTCAATCATTGCTTTCGTGCTTCTTTTCAGCCTAACGAAGCTCTCTGTGACGAAAGGAGTCATGATTTACTCTTCTCTTCATTGCCTTTTTGCTTTTATGAGTGCATTATACTACCTCTTTTACCGTTTGTCAACAACAAATGCATCGTGAATTTCAACCATATTTCATAGTAAAACGGTAGCAATACTATGAAATATATTCAAACACGTCCATATATTTAAGTTTAAACAGGTTATTCGCGTGCATGGTATCAATGCGTTTCTTTGTTTCGGGATCCGGCTCGATGCCCTCGCGGATATAACGGTCAAGCGTAGCATAGGTAAACCCGAGATTGTCCTCGTCGGTCTTTCCGCACAGTCCGTCAATCGGCGGCTTTTCAATGAATTTATCCGGCAGACCGAGATATCTGCCGATAGCTTTAACCTCAGTGACCGTGAAATTGCTCAGCGGAGCAAAGTCGCCCGCTCCGTCGCCGTAACGAGTGGCGTAACCGACCCAGTCCTCCGACAGATTGCAGGTGTTCGCGACCCTGCCGTTTGACGACTGAGCAACGGCGTATACGGTCGCCATGCGAATACGCGCAGGCAGATTGAAACGGGTCTGCTGAGTGATCTCTGTCGAAGCGGCGATTTCACTGCTTATCGAATCGACAGCACCCTTTATATTTACGGTATAATTTTTGATATCGAGAAATTCGCAAAGCTCGCGTGAGTAATTTATGTCGCTCTGCACACCCTGCGGCATCATTACGCCGATAACGCGTTCTTTCCCGAGCGCACGAACGCACAGCGCCGCTACGACCGAGCTGTCCTTTCCGCCCGAAATGCCTAAAACGGCATTGCAGCCCTTGCCGTTTTTCTCAAACCAGTCTACAATCCATTTAACGCAGGCGTCGGCCGCCTTTTTTGCATCAAAGCTGTACATTTTTACTTCACCTTTCTTTTTGCCAAGCGGTACAATCCCGTCTCAGTCGTAAACGAAATACGTTCAAGTCCCATTCTGTACGCGACGGCGCAGACGATAGGCTCGGTCAATACGGTCAGCGCCGAAATAATCACTGCAGCGACACTTTGCTCACGAGCGGTAAGCGCCGAAGGTATGATTATTTGATTAAACGGCAGGTAAGTCGCGTCAATAATGCGCCACACCGAAATGTAGCCTGCAGTAACAACACCGGCGCGGCAGAGCAACATCAGCACGGCGCAAACAATATACGGTGACGCGGCAAGCAGTCCGATCTTCAGTCCACGCAGATTGTTGCGCACTAATTTACCGTTATTTACGGCGTTTATGTCATTTGAGCCGAGCTCGTACACTTTCAGATACGGCAGAATAAGTACTATCGCAAGGCAAAATATCTGCGCCAGTATCACGCCGATCTTGTTATTAAGCAGAGCAATGATCGACATGGAGACCATCAGGCACATAAAATGATACGCCGTGATCCACAAAAACATCT
>USQH01000098.1 GCA_900556765.1 uncultured Oscillospiraceae bacterium | reverse complement strand
CTGTTCGCCGCCGTCCATACGCAGTCGTGCTGTTTGATGAGATCGAAAAGGCACACCCCGATGTGTTCAACGTGCTGCTTCAGGTGCTTGACGATGGCAGGATAACCGACAGTCAGGGCAGAACGGTCGATTTCAAAAACACCATAATTATTTTGACGTCAAACCTTGGCTCTGATATAATTCTTGACGGTATCACGCCCGACGGAGATATCAGCACCGAAGCGAGAGAACAGGTGTCTCGTCTGCTTAAAAGCAGTTTCAGACCTGAGTTTCTCAATCGTCTTGACGAGACGGTGTTCTACAAACCGCTTACGAAGAAAAATATTCTCGGTATTGTCGACCTGCTTATTGCCGATCTGCAAAAGCGGCTTTCGCAACGGCAGCTTTCGGTCAAATTCACCGATCGCGCAAAGGAATATGTTATAAACGCCGGATTTGACCCGAACTACGGTGCCCGTCCGCTGAAGCGCTTCTTGCAGTCCAATGCGGAGACGCTTATCGCTCGAAAGATCATTGCGGAGGATATTGCTCCAGGTACTGAGATAACGATCGATTGCGACGAAAACGGCCTGTTGGCACTGTAATGAAAAGCCGAATTGCCCGTAATCTTTGAAAATGTCCCCGTGTGAACGGAATATTTCACATGGGGACATTCTATTTTTTTATATAAAGCGCTTAAAAATAGTACGCACAGTGTTTTTTTGTGTTATAATAATGTTACATGATATTTCATATTATGGAAAAATCGACTTAAGAGGGATGGTATGTTATATGAGACTGACATTTTTCGGAGCTGCTCATGAGGTTACCGGTTCATGTACATTGCTTGAGGCATGCGGTAAAAAGATACTTATCGACTGCGGTATGGAGCAGGGACCCGATATTTACGAAAATTGCGAATTAACATTTGCACCCGGCGAGATAGATGCTCTCCTTTTGACACACGCTCATATTGACCATTCCGGCAAGATACCGTATCTGGTTGCAAACGGTTTCAGCGGTGCAATATTTTGCACAGCGGCTACGGCAAAGCTGTGTTCGATAATGCTTATGGACTCTGCACATATTCAGGAATTTGAGGCAGAGTGGCGTAACCGAAAGGCGAAGCGCTCGGGCGAAGATGAGCATGTTCCGCTGTATACCGCCGAGGATGTGCAACATACAATGTCGCTTATAAAATCGTGCAGTTATGATGAAACGTGCGAAATAGTCGACGGCATATCGGCACGCTTCATAGATGCAGGGCATTTGCTTGGCTCATCAAGCATTGAACTGTCGGTCACTGAAAACGGAAAGACCGAGCAGATCGTCTTTTCGGGCGACATCGGTAATATAGATCGTCCGCTGATAAGAAATCCGCAAAAACCGTCTCATGCCGATTATGTCGTGATCGAGTCGACCTACGGCAACCGTCTGCATGGCGAGCATCCCGATTATGTATCACAAATAACGCGCATTGTTCAGCAGGCACTTGATCGCGGCGGTAATGTCGTTATTCCGTCGTTCGCTGTCGGCAGAACGCAGGAACTGCTGTATATTTTCCGAATAATTAAGGAAAAGGGATTGGTAAAAGGTCACGGTGATTTTCCGGTGTGGGTGGACAGTCCGCTTGCTGCCGAGGCAACGCATATTTATTCCGACGAGTCGCTCAATGATTACTTCGATGACGAAGCGCTCAATCTGCTTGAAAAGGGGATAAATCCCATACTTTTCAGCGGTCTTAATCTTGCGGTTACCAGTGACGATTCCAAAATGATAAACGCCGACAAAACGCCGAAGGTCATACTGTCCGCGTCGGGAATGTGCGAGGCCGGGCGGATTCGTCATCATCTCAAGCACAACCTGTGGCGAAGTGAATGTACCGTTCTGTTTGTCGGATACCAGTCGGAAGGTACGCTCGGCAGAAAGCTGATCGAAGGTGCCGATTCGGTAAAACTGTTCGGCGAGGAGATAATGGTCAATGCCCATATCGAGCAGTTGGAGGGAATCAGCGGTCATGCCGACCGCGATATGCTGATTGACTGGCTGTCGGCTGTTTCGCCGTCTCCGTCAACAGTATTTGTGAATCACGGCAACGATGCGGTCTGCGATGAATTTGCCGCGCTGATATCGGAGCGGCTCGGTGTAAAAGCCATCGCGCCTTACAACGGTGCTTGCTACGATCTTGCAACCGGCTCGTGCCTAAATGAAGGAAATCGAAATAAAATTGAGAAAAAATCCGCATCTCAGCCGTCGGGCAGAGTAGCAATGCTTTATGACCGCCTTGTCGCAGCAGGCCGCCGCCTGATGTCGGTTATAACTAAAAACCGCGGCTGTTCAAACAAGGATATCGCAAAATTTACCGATGCCATAAATTCACTGTGCGATAAATGGGATAGATAGATTTTGCCAAGGGGGAAATTAACGCATGAAAATGTCTATCGAATATATAAACCGACGCATTAACGAGTCGCCGCGGGATTTTGTGACCGATGCTGATGCAGATTACAATGCGCGGATAACCGCCGTTGCCGAGGATATACGGCGTCGGGCTTCCGACTGTCCGCTGATTCTGCTGTCCGGCCCGTCCGGCAGCGGGAAGACGACCACGGCGTTGATGATCGAAAGCCTGCTTGACAGTTGGGGATGTGAGACGCACACTCTGTCGATGGATGATTATTTTATTCCTCTGACCGCTGAGGAACAGAGGCTGGCGGCAGAGGATAAGTTCGACCTTGAATCGCCGACAAGAGTAGACTGTGATTTTTTAAATACTCAATTAGAAATGATATCGCGCGGTCAACCGGTTGAATTACCGAAATTTGATTTCAAGGAGAATAAGCGCCGTAAATCGGGCTGCGTTCTGACCCGAAAAATGGGCGAACCGGTCATTTTGGAGGGTATACACGCACTAAATCCGTCGGTCGTAACCCTGCCGGATGACAGTACAACCCGTATTTATGTCAGCGTCCGCACACGGATTGAAACAACCGACGGCGAGTTTTTGCATCCGTCAAAGATACGATTGATGCGCCGCATTCTGCGCGACAATACCTATCGCAACCGCCACGCTGAGGATACGTTGCTGATGTATGACGGAGTAGAGCGCGGCGAAAATAAATATATAATGCCATTTAAGCACCGCGCCACCCACGATATTGACACTTTCATTCCGTATGAAGTGAGCGTTTACCGCACCATGCTCGAGCAGGCGCTTGAACGCATTGACGACCGACGTGTTGACGATATAAAAAAAGTACTTGCCGAGATAGAACCGCTTGACAGACGACTTGTACCGGAGGATTCGCTTATCAGAGAGTTTATCGGTAACGGCAAATTTAACTATTGATACCGCGTGACAACCAAGCGCCGAGTTATTTACAGACTTTATTTGTTAATTTTTATATACGATTTTACCGATTTAATGCGCTGTAACCACGAAAATTTGTGTTTGTCTACAAAAAAGGTTTTGAGACGAAAAAATGAATTGACACAGACGGGAATCGCGTGATACAATTTGACAATCAAAGAGGACCACGGTATCAGTAAAATGTCAGCGGCACATTTGATTGGATCACTGCTGGACGCGTGGTTATAATAATGCTTATCGTTTTTGTACGATCCTGCCGATACCGTAACCAAGATTTTCAGCGCCAACGCCGCGGACACTGCACCATTGCCGTGTCCGCGTTTGCTTATTATAGGTATTATAGGCATATGGCGCATTCTGCTTTGTTATTTTACGGTTTATCCGTTAAATATTTTATTCTAAATACGAAAGAGGTCTTAATTATGAAGAAGTATGCAAAAATTATTTGCCTCGTTTTGGCTGTTGCAATGATCGCCGGCTTGTTCTCCGCCTGCGGAGACAGCAAAGATAACGACGGTTCCGACTCTGCAAAGCTGATTATAGGTGGAATAGGCCCGCTTACCGGCGATTATGCAAACTACGGCACATCGGTTAATAACGGCGCTAAGCTCGCTGTTGATGAGATCAATGCCGCCGGCGGTGTAAACGGCTTTACTTTTGAACTTAATTTCCAGGATTCAAAGGGCGATCCCGATTCGGCTGTTGCCGCGTACGGTATGCTTATGGACGCTGGCATGAATGTTTCGCTCGGCACTGTTCTTTCCGGCGAAATGGCTTCGGTTGCCGCTGCAGGTGTTGAGGACGGCATATTGATGCTTTCACCCTCTGCTTCCGCAAAGGATTCTATCGGCAGCAACAATGCAGCTTTCCGCGTCTGCTTCAACGATCCGCAGCAGGGCACAGTTTCGGCTGACTTTATCTCTACGCACAAGCTCGCTACGAAAGTAGCTGTGTTCTATCAGAGTGACCTTGATTACAGCAACGGACTGTACGAGACTTTTGAAGCTGAGTGCAAAGCAAAGGGTATCGAAATCACCACAGTAGAGACCTTTACCAACACTACCAACACCGACTTCTCGTCTCAGATCAATAAGATCAAGTCATCCGGCGCAGAAATGGTATTCATCCCGATCTACGCCGCTGAAGCTTCCACATTCCTGACTCAGGCTTACGGCAAGCTCGACGGTATGACCTTCTTCGGCTGTGACGGCTTGGATGGTATCCTCACTAAGGTTTCAGATGCTAAATATGCAGAAAATGTAATGATGCTTACCCCGTTCTCAGCCGACGATACTTCTGAGAATGTTAAATCGTTCGTTTCCGCTTACAAGGCTGCTTACAATTCCACACCGGATCAGTTTGCCGCCGACGGATATGATGCAGTATACGCTATTGCCGAGGCTCTTAAGTCTGCCGGTGCAACACCCGACAACTATAAGGACGATGACTTTAACAGCAAGATGGTTGCTGCTATGACTAAGATCACCGTTAACGGTGTAACCGGTTCTATGACTTGGTCTGCCGACGGCGAAACACAAAAAGAAGCAAAGGCAATGATAATTCACGACGGTGTTGCCGCTCTGTATACTGCCTAAGTTGTAATAGCGCACTGTTGCCGATCGCTCATAACAGATAGATTGGCTGAGTTGTGATTAACCGACTCCCGACAAGGGTGTATAAGCCCTTGTCGGGAGATATTCAGTTTTTATGCCGTTTTTGAAACATCCAATTTGTTTTACTTGTTTTTTGTTATAAATTGTAGTATTATATCTTTATTCTGATAACTATTTATAATTTTTTGATTAAAGGACGATTTCTGTTATGGTCAATTTCATACAGACACTTATTAGCGGCCTCAGCCTTGGCAGTATCTACGCCATCATTGCCCTGGGCTATACGATGGTCTACGGCATCGCCAAGATGCTGAACTTT
>USQH01000097.1 GCA_900556765.1 uncultured Oscillospiraceae bacterium | reverse complement strand
AGACGGCGGCGTGCGAAAGTATCGACTTGATTTCACCGGTGAGCGCGGTAAATTCACTGACGCGTTCAATCTCATCGCCGAAAAATTCCACACGCAGTGCAACTTCCGAGTTGTAGGCAGGGAAAATCTCCACTACGTCGCCGCGTACTCGGAACGTGTTTCGTACAAAGCTGATGTCGTTTCGCTCATATTGTAGGTCGACCAGTCTACGCAGCAGCTTGTCCCGTGACATTTCCATACCCGTACGCAGTGAAATAATCATGTTTCGGTAATCTATCGGGTTACCGAGCGAGTAAATACATGATACGCTTGCAACGATTATGACGTCTCTGCGTTCCGACAGTGACGCAGTAGCGGCATGGCGCAGCTTGTCGATCTCATCATTGATAGCGGAGTCCTTTTCGATATATGTGTCGGTGCCTGGAATGTACGCTTCCGGCTGATAATAGTCGTAGTAGCTGACAAAATATTCAACGGCATTTTCCGGGAAAAATTCGCGGAACTCACTGCACAACTGAGCGGCAAGAGTTTTATTGTGGGCGAGGACAATTGTAGGGCGGTTGCATGCGGCAATTACGTTTGCCATTGTGAATGTTTTGCCCGATCCGGTCACACCGATAAGAGTCTGTTCGCGCTCGCCGCGGTTAATTCCGTCGACAAGCGATGCTATTGCCTGCGGCTGGTCGCCTGTTGGTTTGTATTCACTGTGCAGCTTAAATTTATCCACGCCTCGTCGCTCTCCGTTTAAATATATATCTAAATTATTATATCATATTTCTATTTAAATTAACAGTACTATTTATTTGTATATTAAAATTATAAAATAATATATTTTTTGTTTTAGCCGCAATATTATTTACGTTGCGCTTGCTCGTGCTGTATAAACAGATGCATACAACAAATATTAGTACTGTATATTATTTTGAAATGGAGTGACGGTTGTGTCAGCTACTCATGTTGATGAAAGAAATTTTAATAAGGTCGTTCTCGGCAGTGATGTCCCGGTAATGGTGGACTTTTTTGCCGCATGGTGCGCGCCGTGCAGACAACTTTCGGGAACTATTGAGGAAATCGCGGATGAAAACGACGGTAATTACAAGGTGTGCAAAATCGATATAGATGAGAGCCCGAATCTTACCAAAAAATACGCTGTGTCAAGCGTACCGACTGTTGTTGTGTTTAAGGACGGAAATGTGTCCCGCCGCATTACCGGACTGCGGCAAAAGGATGAATTGCTCGGACTGCTTAGCTGAAAAAAACTGTCGCCGACGATAATCAACCGTCGGCGGCAGTTCTACATAAGTCTTTTATCACTTCACCTGCAATAATCAGTCCGGCTGTTCCGGTGACAAATGCAACACTTCCGGGAATGGCACGGCGCCCCTCCGGAGGAGGTTCTCCGCAATCAAGCGGTACAATTGGTTCTTCGGGTGAGTACAGCACCTTCAGATGACCGATTCCGAGACTTTTGAGTTGCTTTCTCATTACGCGCGCAAGAGGGCAAAAACTGGTCTTGGAAATATCGGTAATTTCAAATTTTGTCGGGTCGAGCTTGTTTCCGGTACCCATACAACTGATTATCGGAATACTTTTCTCTTTTGCAAGCTTTATCAGCGCCAACTTGGAGGTTACGCTGTCGATTGCGTCGACTATATAATCGCATTCATCAAGCAAAAAATCGGTCTTGTTTTCTTCGGAAAAAAATACGGGATACGTTTCAACTACGGCAGTGGGGTTTATGTCCAGTATTCTGCTTTTTGCAACATCCACCTTGTTTATACCGACCGTTTTTTCGGTAGCAATAAGCTGACGGTTGATATTAGACAAGCTGACCGTATCGGCGTCGACGAGTATAAGCTTTCCTATTCCGCAGCGCGCAAGAGCCTCCACCGTGTATGAGCCGACTCCGCCGATACCGAACACAGCGACACATGAACGTTCCAGCTTTTCAACAGCGTTATCACCGAGCAACATATGCGTACGAATAAATCTTTTGTCAGACATTGTCTCACCGCCTTTTTGCCCATTATTTTACACTATTCATTACCGTGTGTCAATTTGTTTGACTTGCTGCTGCAGTATTTTTTGTTGAACAGTATAGATATTACCGCACCGAAAACAGCAAATAACATTCCGATTACAAATTTGAGGCCAAATCCCGGCATTGGCGGAATAATTGCGGCTGTTGATGCTGCAAGTAATCCGAAAAATGCGAACGAAGCACCGCCGTATGCAATTGAAAACAACCATTCTATCAGCTTTAACAGCAGCAATGCGGTTACGATCGCTCCTATTCCAAGAGGTATAATAACCGACATATCGGCACCAACGCATCGCTCCAGCAGCGGACGGTACAGACCGAGCGCCATCAGTACCGCCGAACCGCTTATCCCGGGAATGATCGTTCCGATTCCGATTATTGCTCCTCCGAGAAATGCAGTCGTACTGTTCAGCTCCAATGTATATCGGTTGCCGATCAGCTTCAGCCCGAAAAGGGAAATGCACATTGCCGCAAGAAATATTACTGGATATATTTTTTTGTATCCTTGGCTGCATGACGTTTTAAACACCGAAGGAAATGTTCCGAGCATAAATCCTGCGAAAAGCATTTGTATAACAGTTTCATATTTTTCAAACAGAAAAGAAAGCACGACGGCGAAAAAGGCTATACCGACGATAGCGCCAGCGCAAAATCGTATCAAAAACGGCAACTCGGATTTGATTTTCTTTTTAAATCCGACTATGCAGCCAACCAGGCGTTCGTAAATTCCGAACGCTATTGCCATCGAACCGCCGCTGATACCCGGTGCGACGCTCCCTATACCTACCGCAAACCCCATCAGAAAATAACGTATATCCATACTGACCTCCCTATGTAATGAGCAAGAATGTCGGTTCTATCACTGAATATTTCCGCTACCGAATTTAGTTGCCGAAATCACGTTTTGTTGTTGAAATAATGTAATGTTTTTGTTATAATCACCCTGTACTATTTTAAAATATGACAGGTGGTTTACATAATGTTAAATAAAATCATCGAAAAATATAATTTAGACGAGCTGAACGCAGGACCTGTAGCTGAACTTGCGGAGTTTTCCCGCAAAATTGCCGCCGAGGGTTGCGTGTTGCTCAAAAATGACGGTAATATATTGCCCTTTAAGCAGGGAGAAAAGGTATCTGTTTTCGGCAGGATACAGTTTAATTATTATAAGAGCGGAACAGGCTCCGGCGGTATGGTAAATGCGCCGTATGTTACTAACATAACAGATTCATTGCGTCAAAACGGTAAGGTTGAGATAAATGAGACTCTCGTAGAAGTTTACAAGTCATGGATTGCAGAGCATCCGTTTGATAAGGGCAAGGGCTGGGCACAGGAGCCGTGGTGTCAGCAGGAAATGCCGCTTGATGAAAAAACGGTTGCCGATGCGGCGGCTTCTTCGGATGTTGCGTTGATTGTTATCGGACGCACGGCAGGCGAGGATCAGGACAATTATTTGGGCGAGGGCAGTTATTTGCTGACATCCGCCGAGACAGATATGGTCAAAAAGGTCGCTGCTGCGTTTGACCGTGTGGTCGTTGTGCTGAATGTGGGCAATGTCATTGATACGGCTTTTGTCGAGGAAAACAACATCGGTGCGCTTATGTACCTGTGGCAGGGCGGCATGGAGGGCGGAAACGCCGCTGCCGATGTCCTTTGCGGAAACGTGTCGCCGTCGGGAAAGCTTGCCGATACGATTGCTTACAACATTTCCGATTATCCATCAAATGAGAATTTCGGCGACCGCGAGCAAAACATTTATACAGAGGATATATATGTTGGTTATCGCTATTTTGAGACCTGCGCTAAGGATGATGTAAAATATCCTTTCGGCTTTGGATTGTCATATACTTCATTTTCAGTTAATATTGACAGCGTGTCCGACGACAAAAACACAATTACTGCTGATGTTACTGTTACCAATATCGGTGAATGTTCGGGCAGGGAAGTGGTTCAGGTCTATTTTGAGGCGCCGCAGGGCACTCTAGGCAGACCTTTACGTCAGCTTGTCGCTTTCGAAAAGACTCGTACTCTTGCTGTCGGCGAAAGCGAGCATATGACTGTTTCATTTAGTGTTAGCGATATGGCGGCATATGATGACAGCGGCGCATCGGGTCACAGAGCAGCTTATGTTTTGGAAAACGGTGAGTATAAGATTTATATCGGCACTGATGTTCGCTCGGCACAATATGCTTATTCTTGCAGTATTGCCGAAACCGTAGTCGTGCGTCAATGTAAGCCTGCACTGATGCCGACAGTACATTTTAAACGAATGAAACCGCAGATAAGCGACAACGGATCGTGTACGATGGGTATTGAGCCGGTACCGGTTCGTGATTACGATCTTGCCGAACGAATGGCGAAAAATCGTCCGCAGGATATCGAATATACCGGCGATATGGGATATAAGCTCGCTGATGTAAAGAGCGGTAAGTGTACGATGGAGCAGTTTATTGCTCAGCTCAGCAATAACGATCTGAAAGTGCTGGTCTACGGCGAGGGAATGTCATCGCCGAAGGTAACCGCCGGTACAGGTTGTGCGTTCGGCGGCCTGACGCCGGAGCTTAACCGTTTCGGTGTGCCTATTGCGTGCGGATCCGATGGCCCAAGCGGATTGCGGCTCGACAGCGGTGCTCAAGCGTCGTCAATGCCGAACGGGACGCTTCTTGCCTGTACATTTGATCCCGAACTTGTTGAACAAATGTACGTTTACGAGGGCGTAGAGATTCACGGTTACAGTGTCGACTGCCTGCTTGGTCCGGGTATCAACATTCATCGTCATCCGCTGAACGGACGTAATTTTGAGTATTTTTCGGAGGATCCTCTGCTTACCGGAAAAATGGCAGCAGCCATTTGCCGCGGCTTGTCTCGTACAGGCGATACCGGCGTTGTAAAGCATTTTATTGCCAATTCGCAGGAGACCTGCCGTCATTCGGTCAACTCGATCGTATCAGAGCGTGCTGTTCGCGAAATTTATGCAAAAGCGTTTGAGATCGCCGTTAAAGAGGGCGGCGTACGCTCCGTTATGACGTCTTACAATCCGATAAACGGCATATGGACGGCGAGTAATTATGACCTTAACACGGTTTTGCTTCGCGAGGAGTGGGGCTTTAACGGTTTTGTTATGAGCGACTGGTGGGCGGAAATGAATGATGACGGCGGCGAAAAATCGGTTGAGAATACTGCTGCAATGCTGCGCGCACAGAACGATATTTATATGGTTACCGGTGATGCTCAGAGCCGTACCGATAACATTTTTGCCGCCCTTGATTCGGGGACGCTTACCCGCGGTGAATTACAGCGCTGTGCCGCAAATATGCTCAGCTTTTTAATGTCGTCGTCATCATTCGACCGCTTACTTAACGGAGATGGTATCGACCTCGATAAGCTGATAGTCAGCGACG
>USQH01000096.1 GCA_900556765.1 uncultured Oscillospiraceae bacterium | reverse complement strand
TTGCTTGTGTCATATCTGAATGAAAAACAGTTCCCATATTCTCTTTTTTTATAATATAACCGTTCATCACCTTATGCAAGCAAAACGCCGATTTCCGCGTTGTTTTTTAACAAAATTATAGGTTGGAGAAGAAAAACATGAAAAAAACAATTACATTAATAGCTTGCGCCGTTATTTGTCTGACTCTTGCCGCCTGCGGAAACGATTCCGCCAATGACGTCAGTTCATTACCGCAAAACAGTGCGGTTACAAACGATAAATCAAGCATGCCTGCCGAAATAGATACAGACGTAAGTTCGTCCGGTATTTCAGGGAACAGCACAAATATTGTATCAGGTATTGTATCAGGCATTCTGTCGTCAGATAACGATCATTTGAGCGGTTCGTCGGATAGCTCCGCGACATCATTCAATAGCTCAAGCTCTGCTCATGCATCTTCATCGACCAAGCCAAACTCCGCCGATTCGTCAAAATCAGATCAGACACTCGCCGAATTTGTCGATGAAAATTACGACCTGCTGAAGTCAAAATACGGCGGCGACGGTGCTGTGATTTCCGCACGCGGCAGTTCGGTGGTGTTCACATACACGATCACCGACAAGGAAATACAGGAAATGTCTGAAAGTCAAGGACACACACTTACAACAGCGCAGCTTAAAGCATTGTTGTCATCGGGAATGGAACTTAAGCGAAGCGAATTTGTAAGAATACGTAAGGAAATATGCCAAATGACCGACGCTGCCGATTCGATAACGGTCGAAATGGTCGACGAGCACGGCAAAGTCATCGTTTCAAAAAAATACTAAACGCGGACTCAAAACAATGCAAAGGCTATGATGTCGGTCGGACATCATAGCCTTTCATAATACTTATAAACACTATAACATATGATTTTAAAACATCAGGTGTCGCAGTGTGTGATTTTATTCACACCATGCATTGTTTTCAGAAATATCTCTTGAACAGTCCCTCGAAAGCCTTGCCGTGGCGGGCTTCGTCACGTGCCATCTCGTGGACCGTATCGTGAATGGCGTCGAGTCCGAGCTCCTTAGCAAGCTTTGCAAGCTCGGTCTTTCCGGCGGTAGCGCCGTTCTCGGCGTCAACGCGCATCTGAAGGTTCTTCTTTGTCGAATCTGTCACTACCTCACCGAGCATTTCGGCAAACTTTGCTGCATGCTCCGCTTCCTCGTAAGCCGCCTTTTCCCAGTAAAGTCCGATCTCCGGATAGCCCTCACGATGAGCAACGCGCGCCATTGCCAGATACATTCCGACCTCGCTGCACTCACCTTCGAAATTTGCACGCAGACCGTCGATTATTCTCTGATCTGTACCCTTGGCAACACCGACAACGTGTTCCGCAGCCCATGTTTTCTCGGCATCATCCATAACGGTGAATTTGCTGCCGGGAACCTTGCACTGGGGGCAAAACTCCGGAGGGGTATCTCCCTCGTGAACATAACCGCAAACGGGACATACAAACTTTTTCATAATAAAATCCTCCTTGAAAATAATTAAATTGATTTTTTGTTTATTGACATTTGCTATTTTGACAATCTCTGCATACGCCGTAGTACATCAAGCTGTAGCTCTCAACCGAGTAGCCATTGCTTTCGGCAACGGTACAAAGATCAGGCAGCTCGATATCCATGTCGCTGACAGCTCCGCAGGCAGTACAGCACAAATGACTGTGCGGTACGGTGCATGCGTCAAAGTGTACCGAACCCGAATCGGTAGTGAGCATAATCGCTTCGCCGTCGCTGTGCATCTCGGCAAGATTGCGGTACACGGTAGCAAGGCTGATATTAGGGAACTCAGCACGAACCATATCGTAGACCGCGGTAGCCGTAGGATGCGACTTTACAGAGCGCAGAGCATTTCTCACAGCGTCACGCTGTTTGGAATGGCGTTTCATATTGTCCTCCTTAACGATAATAATAATAATTATCGTTATTATTATAATAAACGATATATTTATATTTGTCAAGTGTTTTTGAAAAAATTATTGAGAATTTTTTTATTAAGTGCTATCATATAATTCGCCGGTAATTTGCCGGCAAATACGATAACAATAAAAGGATGGTGTGATGCATGGCAAAAGGCAAAAACGGCAGAATACATTTGCTTGACGAAATTCGCGGATTTGCGATTATATGCATGGTCTTTTACCACGCGTTTTTAACCGCGTCCGAAATTTTCGGTTCTGCGCTCGGCGCTCAGTTGGAGGCTTTTTTCCGTCCTGCTGTTGCCTATTTTGCGGCGGCGTTCATCGTAATTTCCGGCATCTCATGCAATCTGTCCCATTCAAACCGCAACCGCGGTCTTATCCTTGCCGCTGTGAGCGCTGCTCTGACGCTCGTAACATGGGCGCTCAAATTTGTCGGTATCTACGCACCGATATGGTTCGGCATACTGCATCTGCTGTCATTTTCAATTCTTTTCGTCGCACTGTTCGCGCGCGCGCTGAATCTGATACATCCTTTGATCGGCATTCCGCTCAACGCCCTGCTTTTTTATGTTACATATAATATAAGCAACGGATGGCTTAACCTGTTTGTAAGCAAACCGATGCTGCCGAATGTATTTTACTCCACCGACTGGCTGTGTCCTCTCGGTCTGCACACAACCGGCTTTTATTCAGCCGACTACTTCCCCATTCTGCCGTGGTTATTTATGTTCCTGTGCGGCTACTACCTCGGCATTTACGCAAAAAAAGGACGTTTCCCGAAATTCTGCTACAACCAGCACATTCGACCTTTTTCGTTCGTCGGTCGGTACACGTTGTGGATTTATTTATTTCACCAACCGGTCATTTACGGCCTGTTTTGGGTCGTCAGTCTGATAAAATCGCATATATAACGGTATAATAAATTATTTATTTCGACATATTGACTTTTACATATAATGTATTGTATAATGACAGATAGCTATAAAGGTATGTCGGCGGATACTCTCCGCCTGCTTATAATCCTTCGTCAATTCGGAGGGAGGGAATTTAGATGAGCCAGGTACGCTTAAAAGAAAACGAAAGCTTGGAAAATGCGCTCAGACGCTTTAAAAGAGCTACCGCAAGAGACGGCGTTATTCAGGAAGTGCGCAAGAGAGAGCACTATGAGAAGCCTTCCGTTAAGCGCAAGAAAAAGTCGGAAGCTGCACGCAAGCGTAAATATCGCTGATTATTCGTTGTAATTCGGCGAAAAGAGCGTGTGCCTTTTTTCGCGCTTTAGGCGCCAAATACATGATGGTCAGATGCTTGTTTTATCTGCATGAAAGCGGCTTTTTCCGAAAAGCCGCTTTTTTGTTTGCCGATTTTCGGGACAATAAGCCGTCCAGTTTTCATACATTTTTAAGGATTGGAACGAAAAATATGCCGCTGTTTCTTCCGCGCCGACGTTTTCGGCGCATTACCGATATCACCGCCGACTATCTTAACGAGAACGGCATCCGCGCGCTGATACTCGATGTGGACAACACGCTGTCCACCCATCACTCACAGACGCCGCTTGACGGCGTCGACGGCTGGTTGCGTTATATGGAGTCGCGCGGAATAAAGCTGCTGATACTGTCAAACTCTAAAAGAGAGCGCGTTGAACCGTTTGCAAAGCTGCTTTCTCTCGATTTTCTGCCTATGGGATGCAAGCCGCTCCCCTTCGGCTTGATGAAAGCAAAGCGCAGGCTTGGATTTAAAGCGAGCGAGACGGCAATGATCGGCGATCAAATATTCACCGATATGATAGGCGCTAATCTGTGCGGAATGCACACGATTCTGCTCGAACCGATACTGCTCGAGGACGGGCGCGGATTCAAATTTAAGCGCAGGCTGGAAAAGCCGTTTATTGCGCGATACGAAAGGAAGTATGGAAATGGGCGCTAAATTCGGACCTGCCGGTAATTCGGACAGCTTTGCCGCGATGAAATACAAGTCCAGTCTGGACGTGCCGGAGTACATTGTTAAAATGGGGCTTGACGCTTACGAATACCAGTGCGGCCGCGGAGTCAACATCGGCGAGGAAAAGGCGCGCGAATTAGGCAGACTTGCAGCCGAAAAAGGTGTTCAGCTTTCACTTCACGCACCCTACTATATTTCACTCGCGTCGGCTGAGGAAGCAAAGCTCGATAACTCGATAAACTACATTATCCAAAGTGCTCGTGCCGCTGACTGGATGGGCGCAAAGCGCGTCGTCGTTCACCCCGGAGGAAAGGGTAAATTTGAACGGGAGCAGGCTGTCGGCATTGCGCTGAAAACCTTTGAAAGAGCTGTAAAAGCACTTGACGAGGAGGAGCTCGGTCATATAATTCTCTGCCCCGAAACGATGGGAAAGATAAATCAGCTCGGCGATCTGGACGAGATCATGCGCTTTTGCCAAATCGACGAACGGGTACTGCCGTGTATCGACTTTGGTCATCTTAATGCGCGCACACACGGCGGTCTTAAGACCAAGGAGGACTTTGCGCGCGTACTCGATACTATCGAAAACGCCATCGGAAACGAGCGTATGAAGCAGTTTCACGCTCATTTTTCCAAAATCGAATACTCCGACGGCGGCGAGGTCAAGCATCTCACCTTTGAGGACACTGTATACGGTCCGGAATTTAATATGCTCGGCGAGCTGATAGCCGAACGCGACTGTTCGCCGACCATAATTTGCGAATCTGCAGGAACACAGGCTGAGGATTCGCAGACAATGAAACGCATTTACCGCGAATGTCTCGAAAGGAGCGGAAAGAAATGAAAAAAATACTGGTCATAAACGGCCCGAATCTTGATATGCTCGGCAAACGCGAGCCGGAGATATACGGCAGCCGCTCGCTTGACGACATAAACGCCGATATTAAAGCTCTCGGTGACAAGCTCGGCGCCAAAGTAGATTTTTTTCAGTCCAATATCGAAGGCGAGCTTGTGAACGCCGTTCACTCCGTACTGGACGGCTACGACGGATGCATTATTAACGCCGGTGCTTACACACACTATTCCATCGCTCTGCACGACGCTATCGCCGCCGTTGCGCCGAAGCCGTTTATTGAGGTGCATCTGAGCAACGTCCACACGCGCGAGGATTATCGCCATCGCTCGATGCTGTCTCCCGTATGCGCCGGCGTGATACTCGGATTCGGAGAAAAAAGCTATTATCTCGCGCTTAAAGCTCTTTGCGAGGACTGATTTCATCAAAAACCGCACCAATTTGGATATAAATCCCGTAAAAAGATAAAAAATGCGGAGGGCACACTTTCCCTGGCTGCTCGTTTTATACGGTTACAAAACCATCCACCAGAGAAAGTGTCCTCCACCGGATCACTTTATCAGGGTTTGCGCATGTATAACTGCGAATTACAGTGCGTTTTTAATAACGATGGACTTCTTGATGCTCATTTCCTCGAGCGAGACGCTCATGCCCTCGCCGATGCCGAGGCCGCTGTGCTTATGGCCGCTGAACGGCATATCGAGCGTGCGGTACAT
>USQH01000095.1 GCA_900556765.1 uncultured Oscillospiraceae bacterium | reverse complement strand
GCCGCTTGTTAAAAACGAGCGCATATTTGATTCGCACGCCCATTATGACGACGCTGCGTTTGACGCCGACCGCGACCTACTGCTGAACGATATGCATGAGTACGGCGTATGCGGCATTGTAAATAATGCAAGCGATATTGTATCCGCAAGAAAAGGGCTTGAAATCGCACATAAATATCCGTTTATCTATCAGGCGGTCGGGATTCATCCCGAATGTGCCGCGTCGGTTTCTGACAGCGACCTTGACGAGCTGGAACGCCTGCTCGGCGACGAAAAGGCGGTCGCAGTGGGAGAAATAGGACTCGATTATCACTACGAGGACGGCGCGCCGAAGGAGACTCAGCAAAAGCTGTTTTGCCGTCAAATAGAACTCGCTCAGCGGCTTAACAAGCCGATCATCGTGCATGACCGCGACGCTCACGGTGATACATTTGATATTATTGCACGTTACAAGCCCGACGGAGTGGTGCATTGCTATTCGGGCAGCGTCGAACTAATGCGCGAAATATTGAAGCTCGGTATGTATATCGGCGTCGGCGGCGTTGTAACATTCAAAAACGCCAGAAAGACGGTGGAGTGTGTTAACGAACTGCCTCTTGATCGTCTGCTGGTCGAGACCGATGCGCCGTATCTGTCTCCGGTTCCGTTTCGCGGCAAGCGTTGCTGCTCGGCGATGATAGCTTACACCGCCGATATTATCGCGCAGATTAAAGGCATAACGCGTTTGGAGGTTCTTAAAGCCTCACGCAATAACGCAAATCGTCTGTTCGGAACGCGGCTGTGATATCAGGGATATAGATAAACGTAATTGAACAATTTATGTTTTGGAAATATATGCCGATTCATGTTGACTAATATAGCGCTCAATGGTAAAATATAACTACAATCAATCATGGATCGGAGAAACAAAAAATGAAAAAAATAAAAAGAATTTTGTCTGTTTTCCTGTCTGCCGCATTTATCGCATCCGTGTTTTGCTGTGGCTTTCCGACCGCTTCGGCGTTGGAGAATAGCGGATTTACATACACCGTTGAAAACGGCGAGGCCACTATAACCGGTCCGAGCGGCGATGTCAGCGGCGAAATTACTATTCCGTCGCAGATCGGCGGTTATCCCGTTACAGCCATCGGCGAAGAGGCTTTTTATTACATTGGTGATATTACAAAGGTTACTGTATCAGAAGGCGTAAAAATTATCGGTGCTTCCGCGTTTTACGGTTGCAACAAAATCACCGATATCAGCTTACCGTCATCGCTCATAAAAATTGAAATGTATGCATTTGCCGATACTGCAATCACACAAATGTCGCTTCCGGCAAATGTTAAAGAGGTTGGCAGCGGAATTTTCAGCGGAACCAAAATAACAAGCTTTACATTTCCTGAATACATGACTGTTATTCCGGCGTTTATGTTTGCCGGTTGTGAAAAACTGACTTCAATCGAGATACCCGAAAGCATTACAACTATCGGAATGTCGGCGTTTGAATTTTCCGGACTGACTGCCATCAAAATACCGTCAACGGTCACGCTTATAGATGAAAGCGCGTTTACTGAATGCGCAAACCTGAAAAGTGCTGAAATATACGGTAACATTACTGACATTAATATGTCACTTTTTATGGATTGTTGCGAGCTTGAAAGCGTAATTATCCCTGACAGTGTTAAACGTATACACGAAACAGCTTTTGCACGTTGCAGAAAGCTTAAAAATATCACTTTGCCGAAAAATCTTAAGTATATCGGTTTTTATGCTTTTGATCAGTGCGTAGGACTGGAAAGTGTCGTTATTCCGGACGGAACAACGGAAATATTCGAAAATGCATTTATCGAATGTAATTCGCTTAAATCGGTCGTTATTCCCGAAAGTGTAACAAAAATCGGACCCGATGCATTTTGCAGTGTTATTAGAGGTGATAATGTCACCTACATTCCTATCGAAGGGCTGACTGTCTATGCCGTTCCGTCAAGCGTCGCCGAGACATATGCAGTACAAAACAATATTGCACACGACCGCCTTGCAAATTATTATCCAAAGGGTGATATTGACTTTGACGAGCAGCTTACGAGTATCGATTTGCTTTTGCTTCAGCAGCACATTCTCGGTCAAAGCACACTGAGCGGCGAAAAACTGTATGCGGCTCATATCAGCGGTGAGGATAGCATCGGCAGCAACGACCTGCTGAAACTCCAGCAGATGATACTCGGAATGTAATAGCCACTTATCCGAAAACAACATAAAAATAAAGCCCCGATTATCGGGGCTTTATTTTTATGTTGTTTTAACCTTTGATTTAACCTATTTTCCGGTCGGATCACTCGGTCTGCTCCCATGAGTGCCAAACATTTTGGACATCGTCGTCCTCTTCCATCATGTCAAGCAAACGGTTCATTTTGAACAGCGATTCCTCGTCTTCCAAAACGGTAGTGGTCGCCGGAATGTACGCCGCTTCAGCCGATTCGAGAGTGTATCCCTTTTCCTGCAAAGCGGTTGCGACCTTGATAACATTGTTAGGATCGGTAGAGATCTCGAAAACGTCACCGTCGGCGTTGAAATCGTCCGCACCTGCGTCGAGAGCATCCATCATAACGGCGTCCTCATCCTGATCCTCGGAGCTCATGATAATTACGCCCTTACGCTCAAACATGAACATTACCGAGCCGTTTTGACCAAGGTTTCCGCCGTTTTTATCAAAATAGTGGCGTATGTTTCCTGCTGTGCGGTTGCGGTTATCGGTCAGCGTGGAGACGATTACAGCCACGCCGTTAGGGCCGTATCCCTCGTAAATGATTTCTTCGTATTCCTTGTCGGTCTCGCCTGCCGCTTTTTTGAGCATGCGGTCGATGTTGTCGTTCGGCACGTTGTTTGCCTTTGCCTTTGCGATTACGTCGCGCAGCTTTGAGTTGCTGGCAGGATCAGGACCGCCTTCCTTTACCGCGACGGCAAGCTCGCGGCCAATGCGCGTAAATACCGATGCTTTAGCGGCGTCGGTTTTTTCTTTTTTGCGCTTAATGTTGTTCCATTTTGAATGTCCTGACATTGTATTTTCACACCTTTTGTAAAAATTGCTCCTGATATTTTATCACAAATCTGCCGATAATGCAACTAATCAATAGTAACGACCGAATATTTTTCAAATTGTCGCACGGTTGTGCATATCGTGTTTTCGTTAATGGCGCTGTTTTCGACGATGTAAATGCCCGGTTCGGTATTTTCAAAGCCGTCGGTATTAAATACCCATTTTCCGAATGAATTGACAAACTGAAATTGCACACGTGGATTTTCAATTACAGCGGTTTTGATATATTCGTTGGGATCCTCACGAGTATAAAACAGAACGTAAATGTACGGCATATTAACGCTTCCCGTAACATGAACGGTTGAACTGTCCGCACTGATTTGGTCGGCATATTCGATAGCCTCATCAAAAGAAACGAAAAACTCGTTTTCAATCTGATTGGTATATTCGCGACCGTAAAACTTCGCGGTAAACCCGCTCAGCATGACGGCGTATGCGCAGACGACCGCAACAGCCGAGCGCTTTGAGTCGATGATTTCTGTAAAGCCTATTGAGGTCAGTATTATCAGCGGCATGTATATAAAATTCACTCGGTTAATGTTGACATCAGATAACACGAAGAATATGCACAGACCGCCGAGGACTCCGGCAAGAGCAAACAGATCGCCTGCGCAATGTCTCCGTGCCGCTTTTATAAATCCGGCTACGGTAAACGGAAGTGACATAACATAAAAACAGCCATAAACCGGAAGCGCGTTACGCGACTGGCCGTCATTTTGCAGCACGACATTGTCCCAAATGCTTTTTATTACCGATTTCAGACTGAATGAGCCGGTCATAAGATTTATGCGTGCTTCTCCGGTCATAGCAGGAATGGTGAGCGGTCCGATATTTATACTTTCCCAGCCGAGTTTGTTTACCAGTACGAATAATCCGATTGGCACCGATACGGTAACAAAAACAACGAATGCGGCGATGATCCATTTAAGCGGGACGAGTTTTTTTCGCAGGATGACTATGACAGCCACGAGCATAAATATCGGTACGGCTACATATGCTGAGCCGTAGGTGTAGAGACACAACGAAAATACCGCCGCCGACGGGCAGATAAGCCACGCGTGTTTAAATGATTTTACTAACAGCAGTAACGCGAAAATAAACATTGAGGGCAACAGATTGCTCTCAAGTCCCCATGTTGACAACATTATGTGCCAGGGCGCAGCCGCAGTCAGAGCCATAGCGCAGAACGCCGTGCGCCGTTCAAACAGATTCTTGCAAATGAAGTATACCGATGCGACCGCACCGATGCCTGCAATGAGATTTACTGCTCGCACGGACAGAGCGGTCAGACCGAATATTGCAATAAACGGCATCGATAGATAAGCGTACATGGCGTTTTGACCGCTGCCCCAGGCGATCAGATGAACCGGCATGGATACGCCGTTACGGTCGATACCGTAGTGAAGCAAAGCCCATGCATCGTATCCGATAGATGCCTCGTCCTGATTAAGTCCTCCACCGTAAAAAACGAATTTACCTGCGCGCAGTATTACTGCCAGCGCCATTATTAGCCCAAAGGCGACGGTGTATAATCGTTTGTTATTTTTTATTAAGGTCATTTTGATCTCCAAATTTTACTTTTTTTTATTTTAACAAATATTTTAAAAAAAGTAAAACCAAATTTAGCTTTACTTATTTGTATTGATTATTATACTTCCAATACCACCATCTATCTTGATGTCATTTATGCCTTCACCCACTGTTACATCCTTTGAATAGCTTTCTCCATTAATAGTTATACTTCCAAGCCCTTTACTTGCTTTAATAGTGTAATCCTCTCTATATAAATCAAGTATAAGTTCTCCAACACCTTGGTCTATTTTGTTATTTCCTAATAAAATGCCATTATAATAACATTTACCTGCTCCAAGGTCTAAGTCTAAATTTTGTAATTTAGAACTAGTTATATGTAACTCTCCAGTTCCACCATCAATAGTTGTATTATTAGATATTAAGTTAGTTATTACTACTTTACCAGCTCCTTGATTTAAAGAAAAATTATTACTTGTTATATCAGATAACTCTAACTTTCCAGCCCCGATATCAATGCTTAAATTATTTAAATCATTTGGTATAGTAATTGTAGTGTGTGAGCTTTTTTTATTTCCAAAAATAGTTATATTTTTTTCTTTAATTATTAAAGTATTTCCTTCTTCTTTTATTTTAAATTCTTTACTTACATTTTCAGCAGTAATGCTAAAAGTATCTCCATATTTAATAACCATATTAGTTGTACCAACATCAATTTTTATATTATTAATATCACTATTATATGTTTCATTAATATTTACATCATTGTTAAAACTAAATGCTGAGGTTACTAAATGTGCAACACCATTTATAATACTTAAAATTATTAAAGCTGCTAGACATATAGCAAAAGTTTTAATTACTTTTTGGGTTGTATTCATTTAATATCTAAC
>USQH01000094.1 GCA_900556765.1 uncultured Oscillospiraceae bacterium | reverse complement strand
CATTTTTATTCTCTAATATAATAGATTAAGGATATGCGATCTTTTAGTCAGCGGCATATCCTTAATCTTTTGACCGGAAAATTTGTATTATCACATTCATTGCCTTAATTTTTACCGAATTATTATTTTCCTTTTTTAACTTTTTTTGATGGTGTATCTATAAAAGCGTCAAAACCATCCAAAATTTCGCCTTCGCTCAGTATGAATACGGCTATCAGACCGATGACGAACGCATAACTAAAGGATGCCACGGAGACAATTTTCACGTCGGATATGGGTTCCGATTCGTCGACTGAAATGAGCAGAGCCGCACCCTGGACAAACTCCGGTATCAGCAGAAACAAAAGCATAGGAAAGAAAATACCGCCGTGAATTATCCACAGCACTATCGCCGCAATACCGCCGGCAAAATTCAGCGCCAGCAGTACAAAGTTGATGACGATGCCTGCTTTGTCAAACAGCAAGGCTACACAGCGCAGCAACATGAGCACGGTGACAATTGCCACGGGTGGAAGCATATCAACAAAATCAGGCGTTTTATTTACAAATGTAAAATATGACGCTGTGAAAAGTCCGCTTGCGAAGGCGTTTAATATGCAGGTCGCGTAATAAAACACCTTGTGGCGTTTGCCGTTTATGCAAAGCGGTATTGCCGCCGCCATCAGCACACCGCCCGCAATTATTCCCGGCCACGGCTTTTCATTCAAAAGCAGTATCATGCCTGAAAGCAGTACGGTTACAGCCGTAATCACAGCGACCGAGAATAAAAATTCAAAAAAGTACAGCCACACGAGTTTTCTTTTGCCCATTGCGCCCTCCGTAAAATCTGCCGCGCGTAACTGTTATTTTAAGGATGAGGTTTATTTTCGCGGTACGCACTCATAATGTCCTTGAATATCTCTCCGTTTGACGGCGGTGTCCATGTGATGGCGTTTGCACCGGCTTCAATGGTACGCTTTATTGAATCGTCGGTAGGTCCGCCGGTCGCAATTATCGGAAAATCAGGAAACTGCTCGCGTATGCGGCGTACGATACGCGGCGTATCGGCAGCTGCGGAGACATTGAAGATCGACGCGCCTGACTCGATTCTTGCCGCAAAGTCGGTATCCTCGCGTGCGACGGTCACTACCGTCGGTATGTCGATTATTTCGGTAACGTGGCGCAGCACCTCGTTTGCGGTCGGAGCGTTTACGACGACGCCCGTCGCACCCTGCATTTCAGCGAACATGGCGAGGTTAATAACCCGCTGTCCCTGAGTCAGACCGCCGCCCACTCCTGCAAAAACCGGTATATCGGCGGCAAGCATGAGCGCCTGCGTGATGACCGGCTGCGGCGTGAACGGGTATACGGCTATGACCGCGTCGGCGTTTACATTCTTTATAATGCAAAGATCGGTGGAAAAGACCAGCGACTTTATCCTCTTGCCGAAAACGAGTATTCCGGAGCAGTCGTATATCGGCTCGGGTACACGCAGCGCGAATTTGCGCAGCGTTCCGTCAATTTGCGTCGGCATTTTCTTATCCAAATTGATCACCTCATAAAAATATTACCGTTAAATGTTTAAAATTCGTCTGAATATTTCCGTTCCGTACATCAGTGCGTCTTCATCGAAATCAAAATCATTGCTGTGCAACGGCACTCCGCCCTTTCCGCCGTTTATTCCGAGAAAAAAGAACATTCCGGGAATTTTGGTCTGATACTCGGCAAAGTCCTCCGCTGCCATGACCGGCTCGACCAGCACCGCGTCGTCCATCGAATCCAGCACGCCGTAAAATCTCTCGACCATATCGCGCGGGTTTGACACGCAGGGGTAGTGAACGTGCTCATTTATCTCAAACTGCGCTCCGGTAGCTGTGCTCAGTCCGTCGGCTACGGCGTGTATACGTCGGCTCATCGAATCGAAAAGCGTACTGTTGAATACGCGCATGGTTCCGCTTATTTTTACGCTGTCGGCGATGACGTTGTGCGCCGTACCGCCGTTTATCGTGCCGAGAGTGAGCAGTGCATCCTGATGCGGATCGACATTTCGCGTAATGACCGCTTGAAGCATATTTATCAATTCGGCGGCAACGACTATGGCGTCGATGCCCATTTGAGGAGTGGAAGCGTGGGCGCTTTTGCCGCGTACGACGATGTCAAAGTCGCTGGTCTGTGCCATTAAATAGCCCCAGCGAATGCCTATTTTTCCCTTCGGAACGGTGGGCCACAAATGCAGACCGTAAATGCGGTCAACGGCTGGCGATTGCAGTGCGCCCTCTTCGATCATTCGTCTGGCGCCGGCGTAACCTTCTTCGCCCGGCTGAAACAGCAGCACCACATTGTATTTCAGGGCGCTGCGGTTAGCGGCTATCAGACGTGCAAGCATCAGCAGCACCGTCATGTGACCGTCGTGACCGCAGCCGTGCATTTTGCCGTCGTGCTGCGAGCGGTATGGCACATCCGAAATTTCGCAGTTGTTAATGGCGTCCATGTCGGCGCGGAATGCGATGGTCTCGCTCGCACCTTCGGTCAAAAAGACCGCCTTTACCCCGGATGAAGCTATCTTTCGCATTTTATCGGGATTACATTCCGCAAGCTTCTCCATTATGTATTTCTGCGTTTCCGGCAGGTCAAAGCCCGTTTCGGGGATAGTGTGCAGGTAGCGCCGAGCTTGAATGAAATCGTCTGACATTGATTGAATATCTCTTGAAATCCGCATAATCCGACTCCTCATTATTTTATACTGTAATTATATCAGAATTGTGTCGAAAAATAAACATAAAAGAAAAATTATATTAGGTTATGATAAAACAAAATCGGAGACGACAGCTTGTTATTTTGTCGTCTACGATTTTGTTTGGCTGCCGAATATCACTGAGCGCTGATATCGGTAACTCTCAGCGGATGCTTAGTATAGAATACGCGCAAAAATCGTATCATCGCTTCCGATAATGCAGAAACGGCCAAAGCGCCGCCGATGTATATCGCAAACTGCTGTTCGGTCGGCAGATCAAGCTTCAGATATTGCAGTGTGTAGCGCATTATGTAGTGGAAAATATACAGCGGCAGACTGAATTTGCCCAATGCATAAACGAGCTTTCCGCTCATAAACCTCTGTGAATATGTGATTCCGCTGAAGGTCAGAGCAACTAACGCCGCCGTTAAATAAATCATCATCATTTGTACCGATTTTTTGCCGGCAATTTGCATGGTCGCTATTACTACCGCATATCCGACCCATTCAACGACCGTCATTGTCGCGCGAAACCACCGTTTATACGGCCGCTCTTTGACAGCCTCAACAACGGCGAATACGGCACATCCGAGACACAACGCGGCAAATGCGCGCACTGTTCCGATGTGACCGAGCGAAGTCCACGCACCGGGAGTTTCCAACTTTGCGTCGCATCGGCTGATCCAGCCGATCAGCATTACAGCCGTAAAAGGTGCGATGATGTGGGTGAAACGGTCGCCGAGCTTTCTTGCAAGAGGGTAGAGAGGCAGCATTGCGATAAGCATCGCCGATATGTACCATATGTTACCGTTGAGCACCTGCACTTTCAACCCTGTCATTCGCAGCCCGAGCAGTTCGCCGAGTGATGTGATAAAGTAGGCGTATGTGTCGGTGTATTCGAGCGAATCGCGTATAAATATATAATGTATAATGAGTCCGTAAATAAACACTAATATAAGATATGGCATGAGCGGACAAAATTTGTGCCTCAAAAAAGCACAGGTCTCGCGTCCGAGGGATGTTTTTAATTCGGCGCTTTCCGCTTTTTTAATACTTTTTATCATAAGGTATCCCGATACGATGAAAAAGAATTCAACAGCGTAACTTCCGTATTTTAACGGTTTTGACTGTTCGCTGAACAAAACTCCGGAATGAAGCAATACAACCGCCACGCAAAAAACAAATCTCAGGAACTCAATCATGCCGTTTTTGCGGTTTACTCCGTCGGATACAAACAGTTGTCGCAACCTACTCATATTAACACACCCCTTGCGGCAATTGTATTGTCAAATTGCAGAATTGTCAAGTAAAAACGCTCTTGGTGACATAATAATGTGAATAAAACTTGTAAAATAAGGCATTATAACAAAAAAGGAGTGATGCTTTACGGAACTTAAAGGTTCACGCACAGAAGCGAATTTGATGGCGGCGTATGCCGGAGAATCGCAGGCGCGCACAAAGTATGTTTACTACGCTGAAAAAGCACGGCAGGATGGATATCAGCAGATAGCAGAAATTTTTGATGAAACTGCAAAGCAGGAGACAGCTCATGCAAAGCTGTGGATCGAATTTCTGAGAAACGGTCTGCCCGAGACCAAGGACGCACTTGAGGATGCGGCGGGCGGCGAGCATTTTGAATGGACGCAAATGTATGCCGAATTCGCTTCGGTCGCGCGCGAGGAGGGTTTTGACCGCATAGCGTTCCTGTTTGAAGCGGTAGCCGATATTGAAAAAATGCACGAGGAACGCTTTCGCAAGCTGATAGACAATATGAACGGAAATACGGTGTTTTCGCGCGACGGCGATGCAGTTTGGATATGCTCAAACTGCGGCCATGTATATATAGGTAAGGCGGCGCCGCAGCAATGCCCGGTTTGCTCAAAGCCGCAGGCATATTTCAAGATAAAAGCGGAGAATTATTAATCACAGTCATCTATATAGATGGTTCTGGAACTTATTTACAATGTACTGCTTTGATTTTGGGCAAAATGAGCAAAAACAAACCATACTCTGTACAAATAAAATAGTTTTTTTATTAATAATTGTAGGAATTGTCAGCAAAAAAAGGTTGACATATTACCAAATTGCTTATATAATCATTATGTACGAAAGGGTAACTATGCTCATTTGCCCGAAATATCAAAGGAGAGAAAACTATGAAACACGTAAAGAGTATTGTTTCACTGCTTGTCGCGCTGTGCGTTGTCGCCACATCGCTGACTTGCGCTCTGTTTGCCCTCGCCGACCCTGATAAGAGTATCGAATGGGTCGTTCGCTTTGAGGACGAAGAGGGTAATGAAATCACAAACGTCGCTAATAAAGGCGACACTTTCTGGGTCTCCATCGGAATCAAAAATTATGATGGAATCATCGGAGAAATGAATAAGGTTTATGATGAAGATGATAACCTTGATAAAACAGCATCTTCGTACGACAAGACTATTGCAATCGGAACTGTTTTCCTTGATTATGATTCAAAGCTTATAGCAAATGTTAAGGAAAATGGCACACCGGTCTATGATACACCATATTCTGCAAAGTCGAGTATGTTCCAGTTTGCGCCTAACGATGATAAAAAGGACGATAATACTAGACAGCTCAGAACCATATTTTATACCGATGGCGCAAATGCAGGAACTATATTTTCAATAGGTAAGAGCGATTTGGATGCCAACGACGGTGAAATTTTTAGAGCAAAATTTAAGAGCAAGAGCGATGACTTCACAACTGCGTCTGTTCAAATAATTGATAAAGAAGGCGCAACTGGTACATCTGTCGCTTGTACGGACAAATTAGCAGGTGCTTCTCAAGCTAGCCAGTATTCACTTGATTTCAGCGATTATGATTACACTACCAAGTATTCGCTGACTCTCGGCACTGCTCCTTCGAGCGAAGGACCGAGCAATACGTCCAGCGAAGGACCGAGCAATACGTCCAGCGAAGGACCGAGCAATACGTCCAGCGAAG
>USQH01000093.1 GCA_900556765.1 uncultured Oscillospiraceae bacterium | reverse complement strand
CAGTAGATATCGACGTCGGGATGCGCGGCCTGAACGGCGGCGATGCCCTCGGGCGCGGCGATGATGTTCATCAGCGTAATGCTCCGCGCGCCCTCTTCTTTAATAAACGAGATCGCGGCGGAAGCGGAGCCGCCGGTCGCGAGCATGGGGTCGACCAAAATGACCTGGCGGTTCTTGATGTCCGGAGGCATCTTGAAGTAGTAGTCATGGGGCTCATGGGTGTCGGGGTCGCGGTACATTCCGATATGTCCGATACGGGCAACGGGCATCAGGCGGAGCAGACCGTCCACCATTCCCAGCCCCGCACGCAGAATAGGCACGATTGCCATCTTCTTACCCTTCAGCTCCTTCACTGTGGTATCGCAGATAGGCGTCGTAATTTCCACATCGGCAAGAGGCAGGCTTCTTGTGGCTTCATAACAGATGAGCATGGCAATCTCACTGACGAGATCGCGGAAATCGTGGGAACTGGTCTTTTCATCGCGGAGGATGGACAGCTTGTGGTGAATGAGCGGATGATCCATGATCGTTACGTTTTTGAATTCCATATTCGGTAATTCTCCCTTACATTTATTTTTATTTATAGCTATAATTAATTTTAAATCGACACAGCGCCGAATATCAACCGTTGTTTGTTCCGTATTTTAAAGCTGTTCGCCGTTTTCGATAGCGGATATCATGTCGACGCGGCGCTGATGACGTCCGCCCTCAAATTCGGTATTAACGAATGCGTCGACCATAATCTTTGCCGTTTCGGGACCGATAACGCGACCGCCGAGGCATAAAATGTTGGAATTGTTATGTAAGCGAGTGAATTTTGCGCTGTAAACCTCTGAGCAGGCGGCGGCGCGAATGCCATTTACCTTGTTGGCGGCAAGCGACATTCCGATACCGGTGCCGCAGATAAGTATGCCAAGCTCGTATTCGCCCGATGCAACGGCGTTTGCGACTTTTTGTGCAATAATCGGATAATCGACCGACACCTTTTCTTTAATACCGTAGTCGCCGACCTCACAGCCCAGCTCGTTAAGATAGTCGACTATCTCGCCCTTCATCTCAAATCCGCCGTGGTCACATCCGACAGCAATTTTCTTCTTCATCGTTTCAGCTCCCCTTTTGCTTTCAGTTCGCGTTCCGCCTGCGGCAGACGAAGATAGCTCGGCAACAACTGTTCAGCCGGTACCTCATCGTATTCGCCGGAGACAAGCGCAACATATGCCGCCCTCTGATGGAGCAGATGCGGCGGCGCTATTTGTACATTTTTCATTTCGTCTTTCACGCTATTATAGCACATATTCGCGCCGCGTCCAACTATAAATATCGTTTGGGCGGAATATTTTTCATCCAAGCGCAGTTTTTTCAGGTCATCGGTCAATTCGGTAAGCATTATTGCCCTGTCATCGCATAGGCGAGTAAGGGTATGACCGTCGGAGTAAAAGGTCGCTGTGTAGACCTGACCGCAACGCGCGTCCATGACGGCGCAGATAATGCCGCGTGACGACACCATACCGAAAGCGGCTGCGTGCAAAGTGGATACGCCGACACACGGCTTTGACAGACCGTAAGCCATTCCTTTAACGGCGGCGATGCCGATACGCAGTCCCGTGAACGAACCGGGTCCGACGCTAACGGCGAATCGGTCGATTCGGTCGATCGACATGCCTGAATTTTCCAACATATCGCACAGCATCGGCTGCAAAGTCTGTGAATGAGTTGTGCCGACGCTCAAAAAGCTTTCGCAGACAAGCTCGCTGTCCTCAATAACAGCGCACGAAACAGGCTTGTCCGAGCATTCAACAGCTAATATTTTCAAGTTTTTGCTCTCCTCTCGCAGTGATCGTTATAATGCGCTGGTTGTCGTTTTCGCCGCGCCGTATATCAACGGCGATAAGACTGTCGGGCAGTGCGTTTTCAATGTTTTCGCTCCACTCAACAGCAAGCACGGCGCCGCTGTCCATATAGTCGAAAAATCCGGTAGAATAAAGCGAGTCCCAGCTATTCACGCGATACATATCAAAATGATAAAGCGGCAGCCTGCCGCCGGCGTATTCGTGGACGATGGCAAATGTCGGACTTGACACCTCACATGGGCAGTCCAAGCCCTCGGCAAGTCCGCGGGTAAAAGCCGTCTTTCCCGCGCCGAGGTCGCCGGTCATTGCAATGACAGCGCCGCCGTCGATCGACGTCGCAAGCGCCCGCGCTATATTTATCGTCTGGTCGGGTGAATTGCTGATAAAACGCAAAAAGCATACCTCCGCATTATGATAACTCCGATGATTGTAAACAGACTGTAAAATCAGACCGTCATGTAATACAAACTTGCCGGCTTTTTATAGGATTATATCACAATTTTTTCTGATATTAAAGTATTTGCTTGAAGTTATTTGAATTTTATTTTATAATATAGTGTGCGTAATAATGGAGGTGGCCGCTGTGAGCAATATATTGGGCAAAATCGCCGACTATTTTCGCGAGACCGACAAGGTATTGCTCTCTATTTGCGTGTTTGCTTCCCTATTCGGATGTGTCGCGGTCATGTCCGCTACGCATTACACAGGCAGTATGAAGCAGTTTTATGTTCAGCTCGGCGCACTTTTTCTCGGCCTTATCGCCGTGGTGCTTATGTCGGCGTTCATCGACTACGAGTCTATCGCGCGGCATAAATTCATTATTGCAGGAGCCGCTCTTGCGCTTGTCGGACTGACTTTTTTCATCGGCTACGCCCCCGCCGGCACAGATGATAAAGCATGGCTGCTGCTTCCCGGCGGCATTACCTTTCAGCCGTCCGAGCTGCTTAAGATCGCGTTTATCATCACATTTTCCGGCCATGTTCAGGCTATCGGTGACAAAGTGAACAAGCCCTTACACGTCATTCTGCTTTGCGTACACGGTGCTTTTCCGGTCCTTCTGATACATTTTCAGGGCGACGACGGCACGGCTCTCGTTCTTGCGGTCATCTTCATATCAATGATGTTCGCCGCCGGAATTAAGCTGCGTTACTTTGCCGCAGCCGCCATCGCGGTGGCAGCCGCATCACCGATAATGTGGTTCATCGTCATGAACGAGGATCAGCGCTCCCGTTTCGAGATACTGTTCAACCCCGAGCAGGATCTTTACGGCAGCGGATGGCAGCAGTGGCGCGCCAGAATCGCAATGGCAAACGGCGGAGTATTCGGAAAGGGACTTTTCAGGGGCGACTATGTCCAGTCAACGCAATCCGAATCAATACCGCTGCGGTACAACGACTTCATTTTTGCCAGCATCGGCGAGGAACTTGGATTTCTCGGTCTTATCGCCGTTATCCTGCTTGAGATAGCCGTTTGCGTCCGTCTGCTGGTCATAGCGCACCATGCGCGTGACAAAATGGGCATGATAATGTGCAGCGGCCTATTCGGGCTTTTTGCGGCACAAAGCATGCTGAACATCGGAATGTGCGCTTCCATTCTCCCCGTCATCGGCATTACGCTGCCTTTTTTCAGCGCGGGCGGTTCTTCGCTCGTGTGTACCTACATAGGTATAGGGCTGGCAGTAAACGTATATATGCACAGAAATCAACACGTTGTTTATCTGAATGAGATGTACTGACCGTACGCTTAAAGTTCAGTTATCATAACAAAAATGTATTTTAGTGAAAGAGGTATCTTTTCTATGATCATGAAACCAAAAGCAAAAAAATTCAGTTTTCTTAAATTGTTCATTTTCGGTCTGATCATGCTTGTACTGCAGATCGCTACATTTGCCGGTGACCTGCCGGGATCCGCGGGAGAGGAAACCGTGCTTAAAGCGGGTGAAATGTCCGAATATGCACAGCTTTATACATATAATACTTCGTCGCCGCTGGCTGAAACATTCCGTTTTCATGAATCGGGACTTATTGCGCTGATATGCATAGGCGCGGTAATTGCAGCAAACTTCCGCGCAAAAACCGTCAGCAAAACGGTAGCCATCGGCTGCTGGTCGTTTGCGGCACTTTATCTTATAATGCACCTCACATTTGCGATCATTGACGCCGTGTCGTGGAACAACGGCTACTCCTTTATTCAGTGCTCACCGATTAACTACGGTATTCTGATATCCGTCGTTGCCGCTGTTATCGGTACGGTCGCATTCTTCAGCGATCCTGTTCTTGACATCATCGACACAAAGGTCGAGGAAAAGCGCCGCATCGCATACGAAGCCGCGCGCAAAGCTGCCCGCGAGGAGGAAATCGAGTCGGAGCGCCGAGCAGCAGAGAAAAAGGCGGCTGAATCAAACGCAGTATAATGCTGATTTCGCTTGTTTTAAGTCATACACGAGACTTTAATTATACGCAAGCGACCGACATCTCACAATAATTATGCGCCGCAGCGGACACGATCTTATTTTCTTTTGTTTAATATATAAAAAATATAAAAAGCACAGAAATATCAAGCTGAGTGTCGGCTAACTATAACCAGAGGAATCATTCTATGAAATTTGCATTCTGCACCCTCGGGTGCAAGGTCAATCAATATGAAACGGCGGCAATGGAGCGTATGCTCCTCGCCGCCGGTCACACTGCTGCTATGTCCGACGCTATGCCGGACATTTTTATTATCAACTCCTGCACCGTTACCGCCGAAAGCGATCGCAAAACGCGTCAGATGGTACGCAAATACCGACGCGAACTGCCGCATGCGATAATCGTGCTGACCGGTTGCATGCCGCAGGCTTTTCCCGATGACGCCGAAGCGCTCGATGCTGCCGACATTGTCCTCGGCAACAACTCCAACAACAGCATTTGCGAGGCGATCGACCGCTTTGTTTCGACAGGTGAGCGTATCGTCAGCATTGACACGCATAAAAAAGGAGAGCGATTTGACACACCGCCTATCGAGCATATTGAGGAACGCACACGTGCATATCTGAAAATTCAGGATGGATGCAACCGCTACTGCTCCTACTGCATTATTCCGACCGCCCGCGGCAGAGAACGGTCAAAGCCGCTCGCCGACATTGACGCGGAGGTGCGTGAGATCGCCGCAACAGGTCACCGTGAAATAGTTTTGGTCGGTATCAATCTGTCAGCATACGGAAACGACATTGACGCCGATCTTTGCGACGCGGTCGATGTCGTGTGCGCTGTCGACGGAATCGAGCGCGTGCGGCTCGGCTCGCTTGAACCGGACATATTCACCGACGAAATGATGAACAGGCTCAAATCGCAAAAGAAATTTTGCCCTCAGTTTCATTTCTCGTTGCAGTCGGGCTGTGACTCCACATTGCAGCGCATGAGACGACACTACGACACCGAGTTTTACCGCAGGCTGGTGGAACGCGTGCGCCGCAATTTTGACAACGCGTCGATAACCACAGATATCATGGTAGGCTTCGCGGGTGAGACAGATGAAGAGTTTGAACAGTCGGTGCAATTCGCGCGTGAAATCGGCTTTGCCCGCGCTCATGTTTTTGCTTATTCCCGGCGTGCCGGCACTGTCGCCGCCAAAGCCGACGGTCAGGTTCCGAACGCCGTTAAGCACGAGCGGTCGCAGCGCATGATCGCCGCCGTCAGTGAAACAGAGTATGAGTTTTTGAGAACTCAAATAGGCGGCGTTTACCCCGTGCTGTTTGAAACACGAAAAGGCGACTGTAACGAAGGCTACACGCCGAACTACACACATGTGCGTGTAAAATCCGACGATGACCTGTGCGGCAAAATCATAAATGTGCGGCTGACCTCAATTGACGCAGACAGTTGCATAGGCGAAACAGTATGACACATCTCC
>USQH01000092.1 GCA_900556765.1 uncultured Oscillospiraceae bacterium | reverse complement strand
CGAGGTTGCTCCTGCACAGCATGAGCTTGCACCTATCTATACCACTACAAACATAGCTACCGACCACAACCAGCTCACTATGGAGATCATGCAAAAGGTTGCGTCCCGTCACGGACTGGTTTGTCTGCTGCATGAAAAGCCGTTTGCCGGCGTAAACGGCAGCGGCAAGCACAACAACTGGTCCATGGCGACCGATACCGGTGTTAACCTGCTTACTCCGGGCGAAACGCCGTATGAAAACGCACAGTTCCTTTTGTTCCTTTGCGCCGTTATAAAAGCGGTGGATGATTATCAGGATCTGCTCCGTTTGTCGGTTGCTACCGCAGGAAACGATCATCGTCTCGGCGCCAACGAAGCGCCTCCTGCCGTCGTTTCGATATTCCTCGGCGATGAGCTGACCGCCGTGCTTGATGCTATTGAGAGCGACGCACCGTACAGCGCGGCTGAAAAGACCGTAATGAAGCTCGGTGTACACGTTTTGCCGAAGTTCACCCGTGATACGACCGACCGTAACCGTACGTCTCCGTTCGCGTTTACCGGTAATAAATTTGAGTTCCGTATGCTCGGATCGTCAAACAGCATTGCCTGTGCAAACATCATGCTGAATGCGGCAGTTGCAGAGTCGCTCAAGGTTTACGCCGACCGCTTGGAAAAGGCGGACGACTTTGAGACCGCGCTGCACGACATGATCAAAAAGACTATTAAGGATCATAAGCGTATCATATTTAACGGCAACGGCTACGACGACGCATGGATCAAGGAAGCAACCGAAAAGAGAGGACTTTTGAATCTCCGCACAACGCCCGATGCGCTGCCAACTATCCTCGAAAAGAAAAATGTGGATATGCTTACCGCTCACAAGGTGTTTTCTCCGGCTGAGATACAGTCACGTTATGAGATTACTTTGGAAAACTACTGCAAGACGGTTAATATCGAAGCCCTTACCATGGTTGATATGGCGAAAAAAGAGATACTTCCGGCAGTAGAGGCTTACGCAAAGGAGATTGCCGATACATTTGCGGCAAAGGCGTCTGTTGTTCCCGAACTTTCGGGTAAATACGAAAAGGGCGTTATTACAAAGCTCTCGTCACTGGTTGATGAAATTGATGCGGCAGCCACAGCGCTTGATTCGGCGCTTATCAAGTTTAAGACCGTCAGCGACATTACCGAGGCATCCTGCATGATAAGAGATGTTATCCTGCAAAAGATGGCTGAGCTGCGTGTCGTTTGCGACGAAGCGGAAACCGTAACAGCCGAAAAATATTGGCCGTTCCCGACCTATAGCGATCTGCTGTTCGGTGTGAAATAGAAATATAAAGGAGAGGTTGAATTATGTACAGTGCAGTAAATACAATATGGGTACTTATAGGAGCTGCTCTCGTATTTTTTATGCAGGCAGGATTTTCAATGTGTGAAGCAGGCTTCACACGGGCGAAAAACACCGGCAATATTCTTATGAAAAACCTGATGGATTTTTGCATCGGTACTCCGTGCTTTTGGCTGGTAGGTTTCGGCGTTATGTTTGGTACCGGAACCGCCCTGTTCGGCTGGATCGATCCGCTGATAATGAAGGATTACAGCAGTATTCTTCCAGAAGGCGTCCCGCTTTGGGCGTATGCAATATTCCAGACCGTGTTCTGTGCCACATCGGCAACCATCGTGTCCGGTGCAATGGCTGAAAGAACGAAATTCAGCGCATACTGCATATATTCGGCAGCCATTTCATTGATAATCTATCCGATCTCCGGACACTGGATATGGGGCGGTGGCTGGCTTGCTCAGTTGGGATTCCACGATTTTGCGGGTTCTACCGCAGTACATATGGTCGGCGGTATATGCGCACTTGTCGGTGCCGCGATTCTCGGCCCCCGTATCGGTAAATATGATAAAAAGGGCAAGCCCCGTGCAATACTCGGTCACAACCTGACCTTTGCGGCTCTCGGCGTATTCATCCTTTGGTTCTGCTGGTTCGGTTTCAATGGTGCTTCCACAGTCGGGATGGATACCGATGAACTGATGGAGCGTGCCGGTTTAATATTCTTCAACACAAACCTGGCTGCAGCGGTTGCCTGCTGCACAACGCTTATCTTCACATGGATAAGATACAAAAAGCCTGATGTTTCAATGACATATAATGCCGCCCTTGCCGGACTTGTCGGTATTACCGCCGGCTGTGACGCAGTTTCGCCGCTTGGCGCTGCAATCATGGGCTTGGTATTCGGTATTGTAATCGTTTTGGCGGTTGAGTTCTTTGATAAAGTTGCAAAGATCGATGACCCCGTAGGCGCAATCTCTGTTCACGGTGTATGCGGATCGCTCGGTACTATATTAACTGGCCTTTTTGCCACCGGTTCTTCAACTGAAAAAGGTCTGTTCTACGGCGGCGGAGCGCATTTCCTCGGCGTACAGGCGCTCGGCGTCGTATCCGTAGCGGCATATGTTGCTGTTGTAATAACCGTAGTATTCCTTATTATTAAGCATACCATCGGACTCAGAGCGGATGCTGCCGATGAAATCGCCGGTCTTGATATTTCCGAGCACGGCCTTCTTACTTCCTATGCAGGCTTCGCAATGCTCCCCGATACATTGGCGGGCGAGGACGATGAGCCTGTTGCGGTTACCGGCACAGTACCTCCGGCAGAGGCTGTTCCAGTTAAAAAGGTTCCGAGCTTCGATGAGACTGACGGTACAACACCTAAGTTTACAAAGGTCGAGATCATTTGTAAGGAATCGCGGTTTGAAGCCCTTAAGAAGGCATTGACAGACCTCGGCATTACCGGAATGACAATGTCACACGTACTCGGCTGCGGTTTGCAGAAAGGCAAACCCGAGTATTACCGCGGCGTTGAGGTGGAAGCAACGCTTCTGCCGAAAATTCAGCTTGACGTTGTAGTAAGCAAGGTTCCTGTTCGCAGCGTTATCGAAACTGCTAAAAAGGTTCTTTACACCGGTCATATCGGTGACGGCAAGATATTTGTCTATGATGTCGAAAATGTTGTCAAGGTTCGCACCGGCGAAGAGGGCTACGACGCCTTGCAGGATGTAGAATAATAAAAAAGCAGAATATTTAAGTGTAAAAAAAGTGTAAAAAGCGTTTGAGTCGGGAGAAGTAACATAGGAGATCACTTTGAGCGAGTATGGGACGGTGTGAGCCATACAGCAGAGCCTGTGCGAATAACACCCGACGAGCTGCAATCCGAACGGAGCGTTTTCCCAGTAGGTGCGACGGAATGATGCCGATCGTTATTACGGCAAGGCTTTGTCAGAAGCTGAAAAAAGAGAACAAAGATAGGTGGCACAGCGAGTAACAGCACTTGCCCTATTGAATGCTGAAAGATTGATCGGAGGATTATGTTATGTGTTCAATTATGGGTTATTGCGATTGTTGTGCCGCCCTTTCTGATTTTGAAAAGGGTTTTAAAAAAACCGTATCAAGAGGCCCCGACGACAGCAGAATCGTCGACACCGGCAAAGGACTGCTCGGATTTCACCGTTTGGCTATAATGGGACTGACGCCGGAGGGAATGCAGCCGTTTGAGCTTGACGGCAGCTACGTCGTTTGCAACGGTGAAATATACGGTTACGAGCAGCTTAAAGCAAAACTGGCGGAAAAATATCATTTTAAAAGCGGCTCCGACTGTGAAATACTTTTGCCGATGTACCGCGAATACGGCACTGATATGTTCAAAATGCTGGATGCAGAGTTTGCCCTTATCATTTACGACGGCGCGGCAAAAAAGTATGTTGCCGCGAGAGATCCGATCGGTATCCGTCCGCTGTACTACGGTTACGATAAAAGCGGCGTGATCGTTTTTGCGAGCGAGGCAAAGAACCTGATAGATATGTGCGATAAAGTAATGCCTTTCCCACCCGGACATTATTACGACGACGGAAAATTTGTCTGTTACAACGATATAGCGCATGTCGATTCGGTATGTCACGACGATTTGGAGACGGTGTGCAAAAACATTCACAATAAGCTGACAGCCGGAATCGAAAAGAGATTGGTTGCAGATGCGAAGGTCGGTTTTTTGCTTTCGGGAGGACTTGATTCGTCCCTTGTGTGTGCTGTTGCCGCACGAAAAAGCGCCGCTCCGATACGCACCTTTGCAATCGGCATGAGCGAGGATGCGATCGACCTCAAATACGCAAAGCAGGTTGCTGATTACATAGGCAGCGATCATACCGAGGTCATAATGACCAAACAGCAGGTGCTAGATTCGCTGGAGAAGGTCATACATCTGCTCGGCACGTTCGATATAACTACAATCCGTGCCAGCATGGGAATGTACCTGCTATGTAAATGGATACATGAGAACACCGATATCCGCGTCCTTCTGACCGGTGAAATATCCGACGAACTGTTCGGATATAAATACACCGATTTCGCGCCGTCGGCGGAGGAGTTTCAAAGGGAGTCCGAAAAGCGCGTCAGGGAACTTCATATGTACGACGTTTTGCGAGCTGATCGCTGCATTTCGGTAAACTCACTCGAAGCACGCGTGCCGTTCGGAGACTTGGATTTCGTAAAATATGTCATGTCGGTTGATCCCGAAAAGAAGCTCAACACCTACGGCAAAGGCAAATATTTGCTCCGTCACGCATTTGAGGGCGACTATCTGCCGTATGAAATTCTTTATCGTGAAAAAGCGGCGTTCTCCGATGCCGTCGGTCACTCAATGGTCGATTACTTAAAGGAATACGCTCAGACCTATTATACCGATGACGAGTTTGAAGAAAAACGCAAAAAATATGAACACGCCACGCCGTTCACTAAGGAATCGCTGCTGTACAGAGAGATATTTGAAAAGTATTATCCCGGTCAGTCACAGATGATAGTCGACTTCTGGATGCCGAACAAATCGTGGGAAGGATGCAATGTAAACGATCCTTCTGCGAGAGTGCTTTCCAACTACGGCGAAAGCGGTAAATAATCTTTTGATCGTCAATAATCCATACAATTTCAGCTATATGACATCTGTTCAGATTGAGGCAACGACTGTAAAGCCGCTGCCTCAATCTGCGTTTCGGCACCTGACACGCTCCTTGCAGTCTCAATTGAACGAAGCTGTTTACCATGTGCCATTATCGTACGCCTTAATTAAAAACTCAGATAATTTATTGCATAATCGTTTTATTGTGCTTGACAGCAGTGATGGTCGGTAGTATGATTAGTATAACAATTCCAACTATTCATACGATACGGAGGCTGTTGATAAATAATGAACACACCGAAAGGAAAGTACATATGGACGGCGCGCGTCGGCGAAAAGGGACAGATAGTCATACCGAAACAGGCACGCGAGGTTTTTGACATTAATGCGGGAGACACCGTTTTGCTATTCGGAGATGAGGAGAAAGGGATAGGTATGGTAAAAGCGGAAAAATACGCCGCTTTTGCAAGCGAGATACTGCAAAAATTGAATGGGGATGACGGAAAATGAACTCCATTGAGACAAGAGGGCTTACCAAGCATTTCGGCGCCCGAACCGCCGTCGATCATCTTGACCTGACCGTAAATGACGGCGAGATATTTGCCCTGCTCGGTCAAAACGGAGCGGGAAAGACCACGACGATCCGTATGCTGTGCGGCTTGCTTACGCCGACCGACGGCGATGCCCTTGTAATGGGCAAAAGCATCCTTTCGCAGACAGCCGATGTAAAGCGGGTTATAAATGTTTCGCCGCAGGAGACGGCAGTCGCGCCAAAACTGTCGGTGCGTGAAAACCTTGAACTCATAGCAGGGATATACGGTATGCCTCGCGAGCTTGCGGCCGAGCGAGCTGATGAAATGATGGAAAAATTCGGACTTCGGGAGCGTGCAAATGACCGTGCTAAAAAG
>USQH01000091.1 GCA_900556765.1 uncultured Oscillospiraceae bacterium | reverse complement strand
CTTCGGCGGTGATTCCTTTTGCAGCGGACAGCCGTTCCGGCTTGTTTTGTCCGCGCTACTTATAAGCACCGCGCCTCTACCAAGAGTTATTTGCTTAAATTTAATACATATATAATAGGCACATTACAGACATTTGTCAAGAAAAAGCGCTCATTTTGTCGATTTAATACGCATTATTAGCCGTATTTACACATTTTTACCGCTCATATGCCCGTCATTTCGTTTTTTACGCCCCATCACTCGACAATAATGCTCGAAAGAGCATTGACATATTTATCACGGTTTTTATTGTAATAATCGGTGTAGCGTTGGTCATTTCCTTCATGCAGGCGATGCACATATTCGTGACCCTGACCGTGTATCGTGTGATCCTTCGACGCCATGACCAACAGTGCGACATTGGACGCCTGATCGCCGATTCGCTCCAGATTGACCAGCATATCCAGGAACGTGATTCCCGTGCTGACCGAACATTTTCCGTGGCGCAGACGCTCAATGTGATGCTTTCGCATCATGTCCTGCAGGTCGTCGATGACCTCCTCAAGCGGCTCTACCATGCGGGCGATCTCCTCATCCTCGTCGCGGAAAGCGGTTATGGTAAGTTCGATTATTTCGCGAACCGCGTCGGTAATGATGATCGTCTCTTTATATGCGCTTTCAGTAAATTTCTTACCTCTCAAATGCATTTCCTCGGCGTCACCGGCGATGTTCACAGCAAGATCTCCGATACGCTCAAACTCGGTTATGCTCTGCATGAGGAAGTTGAGGGCGGCGTTATCGCTGTCGACGACGATACGCGGCGAAAGAGACAGCAGATAATTATCGGCAGCGTCCGCCATCTTGTCCATCAGTTCCTCGCGGTAGTTGATGCGCGACTTGACCTGCTCGTCAAATTTATCAAACTGCGATACGGCAGCGTTAAAGTTTTTGAGAGCGACATTGCCCATATGCATGAGCACGTTTTTTGCCTGCGCCAGCGCCAAAGCAGGTGTGGCGTACAGGTGGGTGTCAAGCGACATTATGTCGCGGTGTATCTCGGCGTAGCTGCCGTCGACCTCCTCGTCCTTTATAAGTCGACGGGAAAGTTTTAATACAAGCGATGTAAAAGGCAGCATTATAAACGCAACTATGGTTCGTGACAACATCTGAATGTTAGCAACATCGCTGGAAGTCATCATGCGTCCGGAATAAAAGTCAAACACGCCGCAACTTCCGAGCACGGCAAGCGCGGCAAGCATCAACGCTCCGCCGATTACATTAAATACTGTGTGTACAACGAACACGCGTTTTGCTTCCTCGTTTGTACCGATCCAGCAAACGACGAATATAACGATACAGGTACCTATACCTGCACCGACCGTATATGTGAACGCTGTTTCAAATCCGATGCCCGTACCGGTCGCGGCAAGAGATGTACACAGGGTTTGCAGTATACCGACCGACGCAGACGACGACTGAACGATGGCGGTAACCACGATACCAACGATCAAACCCAGCGTCGGGCTTGACGAAAACGAAGCGACGGCGTCGGTAAACGCCTTTGAACCGGTCAGCGGAGATACCGAGTCGGTCATGGTAAGCAGGCCGGTGAAAAGCACGCCGAAGCCAAGCGCGATCATGCCGATCGAGCGTGAATTGTTCTTTTTTACAAACTTAAAGAGGATAATGCCGATGATCGCGGCGATTGGCGCCAGGTTGACCGGTTTAAAGAGCTCGATAATGCCTGCCGATGAGCCGCCGTCAATATCAAGCAGTCGGATTATCTGCGCCGTCATAGTAGTGCCTACATTTGCGCCGATGACAATTCCCGCCGACTGACGCAGGTTAAGTACGCCTGCGCCGATAAGTCCGACGACGATAACGATCGTAGCTGTTGACGACTGGATAATTGCCGTAATGGCGAAGCCGAGCAGAAAGCTCATAAACGTGTTTGATGTGACCTTGTCCAGTGCTTTTTTGAGTACCGATGCCGAGGAGTTCTTCAATCCTGCGCCCATAATGTCCATTCCGTAAAGGAAAAGCGCAAGTCCGCCAAGCAGACGTATCAGTGCGAAAACGATGTCCATATACTGATTTTCCCCTTTTTTGCGGCCTACTTCTTCAGGCCGAATTTACCCATTATTCTTTTTACAACACTTTTATGATACATTATTTTTTTCAATTTGTATACCGTTTTTTTATTTTCTGTCGGTTTGCCCTATTTTGCCACCGCACTCAATCGTTTTTTTGTGACACCTAAACCTATTATAAGCAATTTCCGCCGGCAGTTTATAAATTCGATATTAATATTAAAAATGATTTTTTACTCCGTTGGCTGTTTCGTCATAACATTTATCCGCCCGAATTGAAAAACAATCCGAATTCTACTTGACAATTTGTACTACATGGTGTAGAATACAAACTGTACTACATTATGTAGAATATCCTAAACGGAGGTAATCGTAATGGCTGATCTGCAAATGGGTGCAATCGAATCCCGCTTTGCCGACATCATCTGGTCGAACGAGCCGATCTCATCCGCTGAGCTTGCACGCCGCAGTGAAGCGGAGCTGAACTGGAAAAAGACGACTTCGTTCACGGTTCTTAAGCGTCTGTGCGACAAGGGTATTTTTAAAAATGTGAAGGGTACGGTCACGTCAATCATTTCACGTGACGAATTTTACTCCATGCAAAGCAAAAAATATGTTGACGAGACCTTCAACGGCTCGCTGCCCGCCTTTCTTGCCGCATTTTGCTCCCGCAAGCGACTGTCACGTGAGGAAGTTGATCAACTCCGCCGCATAGTTGCCGAGTACGGGGAGGAATGAGTCATGGCCGCAATATTTCTGAAAATGTTAAACATGAGCATAACGGCCGGATATGTTGTGCTGGCAGTTGTGATACTGCGTCTGCCGCTCATAAAAGCGCCTAAAAACATCCGCTGTGCAATGTGGTTGCCGGTCGGGATACGTCTGATATGCCCTGTCTCATTAAAAAGCGCGTTCAGTCTTATTTCCGTCGCCGAATCCGTGCCGCAGAACATTCTGCCGTCCTATTCGTCGGACACAAACGGCGGGTCGCCGCTTATTAACAGCTTGATCGCTCCGATGGTTTCACAGCCGATTACGCAGACAGACGGCAGTACCGAAGGCTTACAAACAGTCACATTTGCCGCAGCGGTGATATGGCTGGCAGGAATGTCCCTGATGTTTATTTATGCACTGATAAGCTATTTGCGAATTCATCGTCAGGTACGCGAGGCAACGGTGCTGAGAGATAATATAATGATATGCGACCGCGTCGCATCGCCGTTTATATTGGGTCTGTTCCATCCGCGTATATATCTTCCCTCGGCAATGAACGAAGCCGATATTCAGCAGGTGCTTTTCCATGAATATTCCCATTTGAAACGCCGTGATCACATTTGGAAACCGCTCGGTTTCGCTCTGTTGGCGGTTTATTGGTTCAATCCGCTCATTTGGGCAGCATACATATTGCTGTGCCGCGATATCGAGCTTGCCTGTGACGAGCGTGTAATAAAGGAACATGGAGACAGTATTAAAAAGCCCTACTTAAACGCGCTGATAAACTGTGCCGCCCCGCGCAGAACGATTGATGCCTGTCCCATTGCATTCGGAGAAGTAGGCGTCAAACGGCGGATCAAAAACATTTTGAACTATAAAAAGCCTGCATTTTGGGCAATCGGCGTGGCGGTAATAGCCTGCATCTTAATATCAATATGTCTGCTTACCGATCCTATCGTCAAAAGCGCACCCGATCCCGATAAAACAGCGTTCGCCGATGTGTCCGGCACAACAGCGGTGTATTTTTTCGACACTGCCACCGAGGAAAACAACACGCCGGTCATTACGCGCTGCGCCCGTATTGACACGAAAACGATGAACACCTTATTCGAGAAGTTGAAGAATCAGCAATGGTATGACAACAATGTTGTCGATCGCGTCAATTTCTTCTATGACGGTAAAATTGATTACGGAAGCGGAATATTCTTCGGATATAAACATAACCTTGTTTTTTATGACCACTATTTTTGCGAAGCAATAAGCGGTGATGCGATGCGTCTGATAAAAGAGATAGAACACAACGCAAAACCGTATGGTCTATAAGCTTAATATTACCGTATTCCGCAAATTGCTTGCCGCTAAAAATGAAACCGGTTTGCGACATTACCGATCCGAGAATCGGATTTAACAATAAAGCAAGGACACAGTACGGCATGCCGTACTGTGTCCTTGCTTTTACCGCAAATAATAATTACTCTTTGCGCAATGATGACTTTGTCACACATCAAAAGGCGGAATAAAGCTTTCGCTGACCGTTCCGCCCTCCTGAATAAAGGCGTTGCACACGCCTATGCTCTCGGCATAATCAACCACGCGCGCGTATTCCGCGTCGGTGACCGCCCGATTCAGCTCGTTAAGCGGCTCATCAAAGCTGACTCCGTCGGGCGGCGTATACTGATTCATAATACTTATGTAAATGCTGTCGCCGTAGGTGCGGTGCAGATAGTCAATGACGTTGATCGAGTCATCGGCATGACCGGGCAGCACCAAATGACGAACGATCACTCCGCTTTTCATCATGCCGTCAGTGTCAAAGCGCGGCCGTCCCGCCAGCTCAAACATCTTTGCTACCGCCGCCTTTGCAGCGTCTGGATAATCGGCGGCGTGCGAAAAACGTGCGGCAAGCGCGCTGTCCATATACTTAAAGTCGGGCAAAAATACGCGCACCTTGCCGTCCAGCATATCGAGCGTTTCCGGCAGATCGTAGCCGCCCGAATTGTACACCACGGGGATATGCAGCTTTGCGATATCAAGCGCGGCGGCGATCTGCGGCACATAATGAGTCGGCGTGACGAGATTTATATTATGCACTCCGCTGTCCTGAAGCCGTAAAAAGGTATTTGCAAGCTCGCCCACCGTTTGCTCCGCACCTACCGCCGACCGACTTATCCGCCGATTCTGGCAAAAGACGCATCCGAGACTGCACCCTGCAAAAAAGACCGTTCCGGAGCCGTTTTTGCCGGAAATGCACGGTTCCTCCCAGTAATGCGGTGCGGCGCGCGCGACGAGGACACTTTGTCCGACTCCGCACGCGCCCCGTTTGTCCGCTTGACGGTCGGCGCCGCAGCGCCGCGGGCACAGCTCACACCTGCTCATATCGTACATATCCGCGCTCCCTTTGCTAAAAGGCTGTTTTACAGCAAGTATAGCACCCGTCGCGGCGTCATTCAAGCGTATCGGCGCATTTTTCCCCACACTTCGGGAACACTGTGACATTGCCGGCGCTGTCCATCAGGGCAAGATATATGCGTTCAAGCGATTTGTACCCTGCTTTACTGAGCTTGTTCATCAGCATTTGTTCAGTAAAATTCATTTCGTTAAGGCTGTCATGCATTACCTTTCCCTGCATTACAACGCACGCCGGCATTTCCTCCTGCATGACCGACATATTCATGTCGGATGGAGTGGTCGGCTTTATCTTTGACTGCGGCATTATCGAAAATCTGCCGTTCGGCTCAAGGATAACGGTATCCAGCTTGCTGACGTCGAAATAGCCCTGCGAGCGACACTCCGAGGTGAACTCGTTCAGGTCGATTTTTGATTTGCGAAAGTTTTCATCAAACAGCTTGCCGTTCTGCATCAGTATGATCGGCTTACCGGTAATGAGACGGCGTGCCTTGATGCTGCGGTCGGTCATAAGCGACAGCCCCCATGTGAACAACGCGAACACGACCAGCCCTATGACACATCGAATAATGTCTTCGCCCTGCGAAGTCGCCATTTCGGCGGCAATCGAACCGATCGAAATTGAGTTTACATAGTCGAAAATCGACAAGTCGGACACCTGACGGTAGCCGAGCAGCTTAGACAGCAGAAAAAGTACTACAACCGAAAATACGGCGGCAAGAAA
>USQH01000090.1 GCA_900556765.1 uncultured Oscillospiraceae bacterium | reverse complement strand
TTTCCTATTCCACCGACGGCGGTAAAACGGTAGTCAACCACAACATTATTTACCGACTGGATGCCGAAACCAACAATTTCGTGGAATTGAAGTCTACCGATATTTACTACGAAAAGCTCTTTATTGAGTATGTCAAATACGTCGAAAGCATGACGGTAAGCGTCGGCGGAGGTAAGACGGTCAAATTCACACTTGACCACGATAAGGATAACGCAAGCCAGTTCGCCGTTACCACCGACGCCGGTAAAAAGATCGATCAGGATGAGTTCTGCTACTACTATACCCGTCTTCTCTATCTGTCCGCACTTGAAAATGAGGAAACGGTAACGCCGTCCGACAACAATTACATTATCAAATTCAACGTAACATACACCACCGAAGGCAAAAAAGCCGACGAGATAATTATTTACCCCTATGCAAACAATGTGCGCCGATGCATCTATAAGCTTAACGGCAAGGGAACTGCATTGGTAAATAAAACATTGGTCGACGATCTGGTCGACTGCCTTGAGCCGCTCGCAAACGGAAAAGCCATCGGCAACAAATACGATTAATATGTACAATAATAACCGCCGCGGTCACCGGAATAATCCGACCGCGGCGGTTATTTTATCGAAACGCCGTAAGGCATCCTTAATATGACATATTTTAATTGCTTTTGACAGCGATTTGATGTAAAATGGAAGTGTTTGCAAAAGTTAAATACCGAAACCGACATATTAACTGATATAAACTGGAGGAATAGCGATGATATGGCACAGTGCCGATATTACGCAGTTACTAAAGGAGCTTGACACCGACGCCGAGCGCGGACTGACCGCCGAAGATGCAAACAGGCGCATCGGCGTATACGGAAAGAATCAGCTTGCTCAAGGTAAGAAAAAAACGATATTGCAAAAGTTCGCCGAGCAATTTAAGGATTACATGATAATTATTCTGCTCATCGCGGCTGCAATTTCACTGATCACAACGATTATTTCAGGCGACGGCAGTTGGTTTGAGCCGCTGATCATCGTTGCAATAGTGTTGCTTAACGCTCTGCTCGGTGTGATACAGGAAAACCGCGCCGAATCTGCATTGGACGCGCTGAAAAACATGGCGGCACCGTCGGCTAAGGTGATGCGCGACGGCACGCTGTCGGTCATTCGGTCGGACGAACTTGTTCCCGGCGATATAATTGTTCTGGAGGCAGGCGACTACATTCCGGCAGACGCGCGTCTGCTGTCCTCGAATATGCTTCACTGTGAGGAATCGGCGCTAACGGGCGAAAGCGTCAGCGCCGAAAAATACGCCGACGTTCAGTTGACTGATATTACATCTATCGGAGACCGCGCAAACATGGTTTTTGCCGGCTGTTCCGTCTCCGGCGGTAACTGCCGCGCTGTAGTCACGGGCACCGGCATGAGCACCGAAATGGGTAAGATCGCCACAATGCTCGATACCGACAGCACCACCACTCCTCTGCAAAAGCGGCTCGCCGAGCTTGGCAAGACGCTCGGCACGGCGGCAATCGTTATATGTGCGATCATATTCGTCATCGGCATGATATTCAGAGACAGCGAGCTGTCCCTGCTTGAGAATTTCGTATCGGTATTCATGACAGCGGTGTCGCTTGCCGTCGCCGCCATACCGGAGGGGCTGCCTGCCATAGTCACCATCGTACTCGCGCTCGGCGTACAGCGAATGGTGAAGAAAAATGCCATCATACGCCGTCTGCCCGCAGTGGAAACGCTCGGCAGCGCATCGGTCATTTGCTCCGATAAAACAGGTACACTGACTCAGAACAAAATGACCATGGTACTGCTCTTTGACGGCAAGGAATTTATCAATCTCTCAAGCGATCAGGTCGAACTGACACCGCAGAGCGAGTTTGCTTTGCGCGCCGGATCAATATGCAGCGACGCTGAAATCAGCATTGAGGACGGCAAGCGTGTTGCTATCGGCGACCCGACCGAAGTGGCGATTATCGACGCATACGAAAAATATGCCGGTATAACGAAATCGGAAATTGCTAATATTTATCCGCGACTGAGCGAAATACCGTTTGACAGCGACAGAAAACTTATGACTACGGTTAATATTATTGACGGCACTACATACGCCATTGTAAAGGGCGCTCCCGACATACTGCTGCCGCGATGCACCAACAGCGATACGCAGAACGCGGAAAAGGCCAACGAAGCAATGAGCGCTCAGGCACTGCGAGTACTCGCTGTCGCTATTAAACGCATAGACGACCTGACGCTGACGACCAATCCGACCAGCGAGGCACTTGAAAACGATCTCACCTTTATCGGACTGATGGGTATGATCGATCCGCCGCGTCCCGAAGCAATTGCCGCCGTTAAAAAGTGCAAAGAGGCAGGCATACGCACAATAATGATAACCGGCGACAATGCCGCTACCGCCGCCGCAATAGCCGAGCAGGTAGGTATTATCGACAGCCGCGATCAGGGCGTTATGAACGGCGAGGATCTGAGCCGCATGAGTGACGACGAACTGTACGAACAGATTGAAAACTACTCGGTCTACGGCCGCGTATCGCCTGAGGATAAGATTCGCATCGTTCGTGCATGGCAGCGCCGAGGACACGTCGTGGCAATGACCGGCGACGGAGTAAATGACGCACCCGCGCTTAAAGCAGCCGATATCGGCTGCGCCATGGGCATAACGGGCACCGATGTTGCAAAGGGTGCCGCTGACATGACCCTCACCGATGACAACTTTGCGACTATTATCTCCGCCGTCGAGGAAGGCCGCGGAATATACGATAACATAAAAAAATCGGTACAATACCTGCTGTCCTGTAATCTCGGAGAGATACTGACCGTTTTCTTCGGTATGCTGATTTGGGGTATGTCTCCGCTGAGCGCTCTGCACCTTCTGTGGATCAATCTTGTAACAGACGGACTGCCCGCGCTTGCGCTCGGCGTTGAACCGGTTGAAGAAGACATTATGAAGCGCGCACCGCGTGCAAAAAACGAAAGCCTGTTTGCAAACGGACTGGGATTCAACACGCTGTATCAGGGATTTATGGTCGGCGCACTGACCCTCATCGCTTTTGCTCTCGGAATGAGCGCCGGCGAAGAGGTTGCCAAAACCATGGCATTCATGACCCTCACCTTTACACAGCTCGTACAGGCATTTAACTCACGCTCAAACCGCTCAACATTCTCGGTCGGACTGCTTAAAAACAAGTTTATACTCGGTGCTGCCGCAGTGTCGCTTGCACTAATGGCGTTGGTTATATTCACTCCGGCAAGCTCAGTTTTCGGCGTAGCGGATATAAACGGCAATCAAGCGTGGATCGTAGGTCTGCTTTCGATAGCACCGCTCTTTATTTGCGAAGCAGTTAAGCTTGTAAAGCGCCTTATCGGCAAAGTAAAAGCATAAACCGGACAAATTTTAAAGATCAAGGAGATAAATACAATGAATCAGCTTGCAGCTCCGAAAAGCAACGATACAGTTGCAGTAATCAAAACCACCATGGGCGATATCAAGGTAAAATTTTTTCCCGAACACGCTCCTAAAGCCGTTGAAAACTTTACAACTCACGCAAAAAACGGCTACTACGACGGTATCATCTTTCATCGAGTCATCCGCGACTTTATGATTCAGGGCGGTGACCCGAACGGTACCGGAACGGGCGGCAAATCAATTTGGGGACGCCCGTTTGAGGACGAATTTACCCCCGAACTGCACAATCTGCGCGGCGCTCTTTCAATGGCCAATGCCGGTCCATGCACCAACGGCAGTCAGTTTTTCATCGTTCACGCCTCCTCGGTGCCCGACGGAATGACAGAGCAAATGAAAGATCTGCCCGACAGCTACCCTGCCAACTGCGTTGAAGCATATGAAAAGGTCGGCGGCACGCCGTGGCTCGACTATCATCATACCGTGTTCGGTCAAGTATACGACGGTATGGACGTCGTTGATGCCATTGCATCTGCGGCAGTCGACGGCAGAGACAAGCCAATCGATGAAATAAAAATTCTCGGTATAGATGTAACCGTCCTTTAATAATCAGGAGGATAATGACATGAAAATGCGTAGAATAATCAGTTTGGCCCTGTCCGTAGCTATGCTTGCCGGACTCGCCGGCTGCGGCAAATCCGACGACGGCGGTGCCGCAAACAGCAGCTCCGGCAGCAATAAAATTCCTCAAAACGCGACCATTTCTTCATATCAGGACAAGGACTACGGATTTCAGCTTGAGCTGCCGCAGGACGGCGAAGAAGTCGCTGTGCTGCATACGAGCATGGGCGATATATTCATTCGCCTTTTCCCCGACGGCGCTCCTAAGGCGGTCGAAAACTTTAAGGGCCTGATTAAAAAGGGATACTACAACGGCATCTCGTTCCACCGCGTAATAAGCGGATTCATGATTCAGGGCGGCGACCCGACGGCAACGGGCAGCGGCGGCAAATCGCTTTGGGGCAGTGCGTTTGAGGACGAATTTTGCGAAAAACTGATGAATTTGCGCGGCTCTCTTGCAATGGCAAATTCCGGCGTCAACACAAACGGCAGTCAGTTTTTCATAAACCAGGCGGATGCAAGCGGATATAACGAAGCAATCTTTGATTATGACTCTCGCATCGATACGCTGAACAAAAGCTATGAGCAGTATTGCTCCTACTATTCCGATTTCAAAAGCTATTATCCGACTGTTCAGCAGTTTATTGACGAGCAACTGGCGCCCAATCCTAAGCTCGTACCCGAAAAAGTGCGTGAACTGTACAAACAGTACGGCGGCAACATTCATCTCGACGGAGCGTGGAGAGCAAGCGGCGGTCACACTGTGTTCGGTCAGGTGTACGACGGCATGGATGTTGTTGACGCTATTGCGGCGGTAAAGGTTGATGACAAATCAAAGCCGCTGACCGATGTTACCATCGAAAGCGCCGAAATAATTAAATACAGCGCAAAGTAATCCTATATTTGCTTTAGTTCCCCCTAAAAACGGAGGTTTTTGCATGATAATAGATAAATTTGCGTTACAGCTTTTCTCAGTAAGGGATGCTTTTTCCGACGACCCTGAAGCGGTACTGCGTGAAATTACAGAAATGGGCTACCGCGGTGTCGAAGCGGCAGGCTTTGATTCTATCAGTCCTGAGAAAATGAAAGCTGCTTGTGATGAACTCGGGCTTGAAATATACTCCATGCACGGCGGCGAAAACGACCTGCTGTCCGACAATATCGGTGCAACCGTGAAAACGCTGTCTGAGCTTAAATGTGACACATTCGTGCTGGCGTGGATAGGCGGTACAAAGGATTACGACACTGTAATGCGCATCTGCGAGCGTTTCAACTCCTACGCAAGCGAGCTTGAAAAGCGCGGAATACATTTTGTATTTCACAATCACGACGCCGATATGACGCACCACGCCTGCGGCAAAAGTTCGCTTGAGCTGATGTTCGACAACACATCCGACTCTGTTAGTTTTGAGCTTGATACAGGCTGGGCAACATTCGGCGGCGGAAATGTCGGTGACATAGTTTCGCGTTACGGCGACCGAATTCCGCTCATTCATTTAAAGCAAATAAAAAGCATGGACGAGCGCATTGTAACCGAACTGCAAAACGGCAGCGTAATTGATGTAAAACAAACTATACACGACTGTCTTGCACACGGTATTGACCGATTCATCGTTGAGCAGGATGACAGTACGATCGGCGAAATGAAAAGTGCGCGTATGAATGCTGAATATATTTTTAACTTATAGGATTTTGCAAAATTGCATAACAAACAACGCGGAGCATTGAAAGTACAATGTTCCGCGTTTGTTTTATGGTTTTGCCGTATTCTCTTTTAATCGGCCGCCTTGGCACTGCTCATAATATCGCTCGCCGCTTCCCTATTCGCACTGACTGCGTCCGCCGAACCGATGAATGCTCCCCACAGCATTTTATCGCTGTCGTCAATATCGTACAGGCAAAACAGATACGAATTTTCGAAACCGTCCTTTTCAGCAGAGAACAGCGCTTGCAATA
>USQH01000089.1 GCA_900556765.1 uncultured Oscillospiraceae bacterium | reverse complement strand
AGGTAATATTCAAAAAATACTCACCCATAGGCGAGTTGTCCAACTTCGCCGCTCTCTACACCGAGGCGCTGGTCAAATCGACCTCCATGCCGGTCATAATATGTGACCGCGATCACTGTATCGCCGCAGGTGCCTTGTCGCGTAAAGAAGTACTTGAGCGCCGCATTTCCGCCGACTATGAGGACATCATTGAGTCGCGCAGACCGTTTGTAAAACGTGCCGGAGATGCAAAATCCGTACGACCGCTTGAAGGGGTCGATTACAACGCCGGCATTGCACTGCCCATTATCAGCTCAGGTGACATTTGCGGTTCTATTGCATTTATTATGCCCGACGAAAAATATCAGCCGACCGATGCCATTTCCTCGGCAAACAGATGGAAGAATAGCGTCGATATTATCCGCGTACAAAAAAGAGCAGTTCAGTATGAACTGCTCTTTTTATATTTGTTTAACTCTGAGTAACCTTAAATAAATTACGTCTTATACATTTTCCGCCGTTTTTTCTGCGGGCTGTGCAACTTCGGTATTTTCGGACCTAACAAGCCGACGCTTGACTATCACTCCGTCAAAAGTCTTTTTGAACCCGACTCTGCCGGAATACATATTATCGCATTTTGAGCAAAGAAAATCGGCTCTGAAAGCGTTGTTGCGATACTGCCACTTGCTCTTTCGTTTCATCGGTCTGCCACATTCCTCACAGCTAAACTGCATTTTTGCGCGGTCGATATCGGAGCTGTTAAGGTCGTTAATATAGTATGGCTTAAAGTCCATTCGGGCGTAATATTCGTCAGTAGCGGTGTTGACGATATAGCGCAAAAGCTCCTTTTCGTCAAACATCAGGCGGAACAGATCGGCACAGGCAAGCACATCGCCTAAAGCGCGATGCGCCTCGTATTTTGCGACATCCAATCCAGCCGCTTCAACCGCCGCGCCGAGCGATATCTGATTTCCCGTTATACCGAGCTTATACTGTATAAACTTTTGCAGGTCGGCGTAAAGTCCGATGAAATCGACGCGTGATCTGTTTAAAAACAGCTTTAAATTCTCACGCATGACATAAATATCGGTGTTTGACCAGGTCAGTGTCAGCGTATCATTCCCTGCCCACGCGGTAAAATCGGCAATGGCCTTCTCAAAGGGAATTCCGCTGCGCATATCCTCGTTGGTAATATGGGTAAGGTTTTTCGTGCGCGAGGACAGTTTTTTATTCAGTCGGGAGCGCACAAGCTGCTGATATCTGCCCGTCTCGTTGAGCTGTTCATCCAGTCTAACCGCGCCGATCTCAATGATCTCATTGACAAATCTGCCCTCATGCTCACTGTATGCGCTGTTCCATTCAAGGTCAAGAATTATATAATTCACGGCAATTCCCCGATCAAGCTTACTTCATTTTGCTGGCGAGCTTCATACGCTGCTCTTTGGAAAGAATGATCTTGCGCAGACGGATAGATTCCGGCGTTACCTCGACCAGCTCGTCATCCTTTATAAACTCAAGCGATTGTTCAAGACTGAGAGGGCTCGGCGGAACGAGACGCAGCGCTTCGTCCGAACCGGCGGCACGCATATTTGTAACGTGCTTTTTCTTGCACACGTTGCAGACGATATCCTCGCCGCGTGCGTTTTCGCCGACGATCATGCCCTCATAAACGGGAACACCGGGGCCTACGAACAATCTGCCGCGCTCCTGTGCAGAGAAAAGGCCGTATGAATTGGTCTCGCCGTCCTCGTGAACCACGATTGAGCCGTTCTGACGGACGGGAATATCACCCTTGTATTCCTCATAGCCGTCGAAGACATGGTTCATAATACCGTTTCCGTTGGTATCGGTCAAAAACTGGGTGCGGTAGCCCATAAGCGCTCTGGCCGGGATACGGAACTCAATATGCGTTGATCCGCCTTCGCGGTTACCCATGTTTATCATTTCCGCCTTGCGTGAACCGAGACGCTCAATAACGGCGCCGACGTACGACTCCGGTACCTCGATCATCAGCAGTTCCATCGGCTCCAGCAGTTTGCCGTCGGGCGAATAGGTATAAATGACCTTGGGACAGGACACCTGAAATTCGTAACCCTGACGGCGCATTGTCTCAATAAGTATGGACAGGTGCAGCTCGCCGCGTCCTGAAACCTTAAATGTATCGGGCGAGTCGGTCTCCTCAACACGCATGGATATGTTAGTCTCGACCTCCTTGAAAAGGCGGTCACGCAGGTTGCGCGATGTGACGAATTTGCCCTCTTTTCCGGCAAAGGGAGAGTTGTTGACCATAAAGTTCATGGAAACGGTCGGCTCGTCGATCTTTACGAAAGGAAGCGGCTCAACGCAATCGGGCGAGCAGGCAGTCTCACCGATATTGATATCGGAAATGCCGGAAACGGCGATAAGGTCGCCGACCGAGGCTGTGGCACATTCCTTTCTGCCCAGTCCCTCAAACTGGTACAGCTTGCCGATGCGTACGTTTTGGCTTACAGTGCCGTCGGTGTGGCACATGGCAACGACCTGACCGGTCTTGACCGTGCCGCGTTCAACTCGTCCTATACCTATTCTGCCGACATATTCGTCGGCGTCAATGTTGGAGAAAAGTATTTGCAGTCCGGCATCGGGATCGCCCTCAGGTGCAGGCGCGTGCTCAAGTATCGCGTCGAGCAGCGGACGCATATCGCCCTCGCGAACGGTCGGGTCAAGCGAAGAATATCCATCACGCGCGGACGCGTAAACGACCGGGAAGTCAAGCTGGTCGTCGTTTGCGTTAAGCTCAATAAACAGGTCGATGACTTCGTCGATGACCTCATCCGGGCGAGCCATAGGACGGTCGATCTTGTTAATAACAACGATCGGCTTTTTGCCGAGCGCAAGCGCTTTTTTCAGAACGAAACGGGTCTGCGGCATGCAGCCCTCAAAGGCATCGACCAGCAGCAAAACGGCATCGACCATCTGCAAAATGCGCTCCACCTCACCGCCGAAATCGGCGTGTCCGGGGGTGTCGACTATGTTTATCTTTGTATCCTTGTAATAAAGACTGGTATTTTTGGAGAGGATGGTAATACCTCTCTCACGCTCGATATCGCCGGAGTCCATAACGCGCTCCTCGACAACCTCGTTTGAGCGGAATGTACCCGCCTGCTTGAGCAGCTTGTCCACGAGGGTGGTCTTTCCGTGGTCAACGTGGGCTATGATAGCTATATTTCTGAGATGTTCCTGTTTCAAATCAATACACTTCTCTCTTTTTTATATCAAACCAAAGTATTATACCACGATTTCCGTAAAATTACAACGGCGAAATCACAATCTGCTACTTATACAAAAAACGGCTGCAAAAGGGTTGCACCCTTCGTTATTTTGTTAAAATATCCTACCGTCATATTTTTTGTTGAATTGGCTTTGGTTATGTATTATAATTTATTTATATTTTAATTCCGGAGAAATTGTAAATGTCCCGAATCAAGCTAAAAGACCGCAAACTGCCCGACTATACGCGCGGCGAGGAAATATTTAATATGGTAACACACATCGTCGGAGGCGGCTTCGGCGTGATCGCGCTTGTCACCTGCGTTATAATGGCGGCTCTGCGCGGCTCTGCAATACGGGTGGTAAGCGGCGCAATATACGGCGCGACAATGATCGCTCTGTACACCATGTCAAGCGTTTATCACGGCATTAAGCCGATCGGTAAACGTATTACCGGCAAAAAGGTCATGCAAATCATCGACCATTGCACCATCTATCTGCTGATTGCCGGCACATATACTCCGCTTGCGCTGGTCACTCTGCGCGAGTATAACACAGCCCTCGGCTGGGTAATATTCGGCATCGAATGGGCATTTGCCGCCCTCGGTATCACGCTCAACGCCATTGACCTGCACCGGTACCGCATATTCTCGATGATATGTTACCTTGCGATGGGTTGGTGCATCGTTTTCACATGCCGTCCGGTCATAGCCGCTATACCGCGCGGCTTCATGTGGCTGCTGCTCGGCGGTATATCATATACAGTCGGCGCAATATTATACGGCGTTGGATCAAAAATCAGGTATTTTCATTCAATATTCCACATTTTCGTCCTTATCGGCAGCATTTTGCAGTATTTTTGTATTCTGTTCTACGTTATGCCGACGCAGGCGATACTTTTTTGATTTTGACCGATGTTACAATTATTTTACATTCGGTTAATTATTTTATAATAGGTGGTAGTTAAAATGAAAAAAAGCGGATTTGTCAGCGAATTTAAAGAATTTATCATGCGCGGTAATGTAATGGATCTTGCCGTCGGCGTTATTGTCGGCGGAGCGTTCCAGGCCATTGTCAACTCGCTGGTAGGCGATATTCTCTCGCCTATCTTGGGTATCTTCGGCGGCATGGATCTGAGTCAGTACAGCATACAGCTTCGCGCGGCGGAGCTTAACGACGCCGGCGAGGTGGTAAAGGAAGCGCTCACGCTTAACTACGGCGCTTTCATAATGGCGATTATCAACTTCCTCATTATGGCGTTCATCATTTTCCTGCTTGTAAAGGGTATTAACAAGCTGTCCACGCTCGGCCGCAAAAAGGTCGAGGAAGAACCGGCCGCCCCGACGACCAAGGTATGCCCCTACTGCAAGAGCGAGATCGCCATCGACGCTGTAAAATGCCCCCACTGCACCAGCGATGTTGAGTGCGAAACCGATTGATTGCTGTATCAATCACTGCATCGTTCAACCACAGGCGCTTTTAAGCAAGCCGCTGACCTATATTCTATTACAAACAGCGCGCCAGACAGCGGCGAGCGGAAAAGCTGAGTGAGTATCAATGAGCAAACCAATTACGGATAAAAATCAAAAAGCCTTCCGCGGGCTGCTGTTTTCCCTGCTGTACGGCGGAATAGTCACCGTGATCGGCACCATTATCGGATTCTGTCTTCGGCTGAGCATCGACTACTCCTTTTACAAAGAGGAAGGCATATGGATATTCCTGAGCGTTTTCGAATGGATAGCCTATCTGATACTGTTCGGAGTCAAATATGTCATGAATCAAGGCTACATTGACGACTTCGACCATGTGCATTACATAAGCAGCTATTTTCGCAATATGTCGCTCGTATTTGCGTTCAAAATTATACCTGTGCTGCTCTCCGGCGGAGCAATCGGTGCGATTTTCTCCTACATCGTAAAACTGTGCTATGCGCCTGAAATGTTCGTGGCAAATGTATTCAACAACATTTACTATAACGCAATATGGTATTACCAAACCGAAATGTCGATGTACTGGATGACGCTTGCAGGCGTGCTGATGATGTCAATTGTTGACCTCTTTGCTTTCATCCCGTTCTACTATCTCGGCAAATATCGCCGTCATCGCGACCTTAAAAACGGCGTATATGTAAGTGCCGAATAAATAATATCTTATAGAATTATTTATACCAATACCAATATGGACAGAGAGGTCCCGATATGGAATCTTTCTGTCCGTTATTGGGTTTTAAACAGCCGCTGATACGGCGCAAGAAATAAGGACAGGAGCGAAGCAGACAATGAGTTTTATCTCCAATATTATCGATGGAATTAATCTTGGAAGTATATATGCCATAATTGCCCTTGGATATACAATGGTATATGGTATTGCCAAGATGCTTAATTTTGCACATGGTGACGTCATAATGATAGGTGGCTATGTGTTATATGAAATTATACAAGGATTGGGATATCATCCGCTTCTCGCGATTTTCCTTTCAATGCTTGTTTGTACAATTTTGGGCGTTGTTATTGAACGCGTTGCATATAAGCCTCTCAGAGGAGCAACATCGCTTGCCGTACTTATAACGGCAATTGGCGTGAGTTATTTATTACAGAATGTTGCACAGCTTATTTTTACCTCCAATCCGAAGAGTTTCGATTCCGGAATTGATTTCGGAACAATTTCTCTTGCAGGAGGGGACCTTAAGATTAAAGGTTCAACGATACTTACAATTGTTGTAAGTGCAGCAATTGTCGTAGGTCTTCTGATTTTTATCAAAAAATCAAAAACAGGCCGTGCAATGTTGGCTGTATCGG
>USQH01000088.1 GCA_900556765.1 uncultured Oscillospiraceae bacterium | reverse complement strand
TTCGTATAATTTCATTTCCTCCCACTGGCTGAGAGCTTGCGGCTCTCTTTCGGGAAGTCCTGCGCGCATCGGGAAATCGGTGAACGGCAGGTTAAGAGTGTTGTTATAATCCTGTGCCATTATATTTTTCTACCTTTCCTCTGTTATATCTGCTCCTCGATATCGGAAACAGCGCCGTTAAATACAAAGCGTGAGTGGCCGCCGCTGTTTTCCAATGTCGAATTTTTATTATTTACATCAGCAACAGACATACTGCTCTGCTGAGTAGGCTCGTCATTGTTAACTGCATCGTCGTCAATATCAAAATTAACCGTAAATCCCGATTTCTTTTTTCCCGCAGTAACAGGTACCTCATTTCTTATCCTGCGTGTACGATCGATCGAACGGTGAACAGCCGTATCAGCAGATGCGGCGTGTTCTATCGGTGCTTGAGCCGTTGCGGCGGATTGCTTCTCAGGTGTTTTATACGCAGGCACTGAAGCAGTGTCCGTATATTTCGATTCATCCGGTGCGCCAAAATCGGACTGCATATCCATTTGACTTATAATACGCTCGATTTCGTTTTGCGGTTTAATATCATCAACTGTTTTTTCTGCTGCATTTGCATCGGCCGTATCTCCAGCGGCGGTATTTTCAACCGCCATACGCGCGGCAAGCTTCGGATCGGCGGCCGCCTCATCGGGAATCGAGGAAATCAGGTTTATCTCATCATTCAGCTTATCAAGCATGTTTGTCCGCAGTGCCGATATTTTCAGGCGCAGACGGTCATATACCGCTTGTTGCTCGTCGACTGCTTTTTCGGCGGCGGTTCGCATTTCCGTCGCCGTGCGCTCGCTGTCGGCGATGCGCTGCTGTGATTTCTGCTCCGTTTGCTCTGTGATCTCTTGCGCTTTTTTATGCGCATCTGAAAGAATCCGCTCCGCTTCCGCTGTTGCTTCATCGATCATCAGCCGGGATTTGGACGTCGCGTCGTCGAGCTTCTCCTGAGCCTGACGTTCGGCTTTAAAAATGAGGTCGTCCGCGGTCTTTTGCGCGTCCGTTTTAAGCTGTTCACTGATACGCTGAGCATTGACAAGGGCTGATTTTATCGCCTTTTCATCATCACGGTATTCGTTTATTTTCAGCTCATAATCGACAATTTTCTTTTCACTGGCGGCCTGAGTTGCGGTCAAATAATTCAACGTATTAACTATCTCGTCGAGAAATGCATCGACCTCGATCTTTTTATATCCGCTGGCGCCTGCGCGCGAAAAAGTCTTATTCTTTATATTTTCAGGACGATGCCGTAGGCTATTACAAAGTGGGGCTGGAGCTGTTTTTAAACACCAGAGGCAGCATCATCGATTATTTAAAGCACAAAGGTCGCGCACGCCGATTTTTACAATCGGCATACGCGATCATCGTCAAATTCTTATTATATTTCAACGGTAGGTGCCCTTTTCAACGTCGTCCATGAACATATCACCTGCGACATCGACGTTATAGGGTGTGATCATAAATGTGTTTGCCGCAACGCGCTTGACCTGTCCGTTATTGGCATAAGCCACGCCGCTGAGGAAATCGATCAGGCGGCGCTGAACATCACGCTGCGTATTTTCAAGATTAAGTATTACGGTATGCTTATTATTCAAATGGTCAGCGACCGACGGCGCGTCCTCAAACCGTTCCGGCTTTACCAGCACGACCTGAAGCTGTGCCGAGCCGCGCATATTCACGACCTTTGAGCGATCGGACGGTGCGGGTATTTCACGGGACTCTGCCGTGTATGGCTGATGCGGAGCGCTCTCTCTTTCGTAATTATCGTAACCATCGTCAATGTCATAATCATCGTACTCGTCGTCCTGCGCTCTGAAAAAACCGGAAAGCTTGTCTTTAATTCCCATAGTAGTAATCCCCCGAAATTATAAAAATAATAAAATTCATTATGCCCGGTTCGGATAAAAGCGACTGCCGAACAGACGCGTGCCGACACGGACAATATTGGCGCCGTTTAATATAGCGTCCTCAAAATCATTTGACATTCCCATAGACAAATATCTCATATCAATATTATCTATTTTTTTGCGCGAAATGTCAACAAATAGATTGTACATTTGTGCGAAATAAGCGCAATTTTTTTCTTTTTCATCACATATCGGAGGAATAGTCATTAATCCTTTGACCTTAATCCCGGAAAAGCAGGAAATATCTGACAAAAGTTTCTCTGTCTCGTAAGGCATCACGCCTGATTTTGACTGCTCACCGCCGATATTCACTTCCACCAGTATTTCCGTAACTATGCCCTGCTCCTCGCTGCAGCGCGATATTTCCTTTGCGAGGTGCAAAGAGTCGACCGATTCGATCATGCTTACTTTACCGATTACCTTGCGTACCTTATTGGTCTGCAAATGACCTATCAAATGGCGCTCCGCCGATTTATCGTAATCATCATACTTAGAGCACAGCTCCTGCACCCTGTTTTCACCGATGAGTGTTACACCGCCGGCTATGGCGTGATTTATTACCTCGACCGGTATGGTCTTTGTCGCGGCGAGCAGGCATATATCCTCCGGCCTGCGCCCCGATTTCACCGCTGCCGCCGCAATACGGTTCATAACATCGGCGTAGTTTCGGTCAAATTCGGCGCACCGCTCTGCAATGCTCTCCTCTGTTTCGGCAGTATTATTCAACGACCTTTCCGTCATACAGATCCTTCCCCTTTATCACAATTTCATCATAAAGCCGCAGCCCATCGGTCGTATTCTTGCACACGACAAAGCCGTTGCCTGTGTATATCACTTCAACCGGTTTAAACTTAATGGTGTTTCCGATTTTCACATAAACACCCTTTTTGTCGTCGCTGATATGAAGCGCATCGTTCGGCACATACAGTCCGTTGTTACTGTTAAGCACGATGGTTATAGGTTGGTTTCTGATAAGCGAAAGCTCACTGCTCATATATCGGCAGCCAAAGACAACGACGGCTTCATTGGACGAAATATCACGGTTTATCTTGCTTACCGTAACGGGCACCTCGGTCGCAGTGCTGAGCGGCAAACGCACCGTCAGGCTCTGCTCCTCGGCAAACTTGAGCGATTCCTCAAAGCTCATGCTGGTTGCAATGTACCAATCAATGCTATTGACCGTTTTGCCGATAACATTGGTCATATCAATTGTCTGAGGCTTTGCATCCTCAAGCTGCTTTTTGGTTAGCGTATCGATGCTGTCAACGGTAAGTACATTTTCATATCCGTCGACCGTCGACACGAAATAGCCGGCATTATCCGATATTACCGCGATATCGGTGCCGAGCTGTGAGCTTAGATCGTTGCGCTGCGATTTCAAATTTTCCAAACGGGACGAAAAGTCGGTGGATTTGCCGAGAGCAACCAGTCGCTTATTCAGCAGTGTCAGATAATCGTCCGAATTTGCCGCAAGCTCGCTGTAATCACCGTCTTCCACGCTGTCAAGCAAGCCGTTTAGACTGGTTCCGATGTTCAGGTTAAGCTGATTCATGTCGGTAACATTGCTCATATCCATACTGCACACCGCCGACAGATTTTCAATCTGCTTGTCCAATGCGGCGATTTGCGCCTTGATTTCGACCTCGCGCTCGCTTTTATAGATTCCGGCAACCTTGCCGCCCTTTGCAACTCGACTGCCGTCGGAAATGGCATAGCTGAGCACACCGTCCGATGCGTCGGGCGATGTGATCAGCGTTTCCTCTCGAATTATGTAACCTTCGGATTTAATAATTTCCTCGGCGGTATACTGTATGACAGTTTCTGTTTTAACGGAGCTGTACGAAGCAAAAACGGTCTGGTATAGCAAATACACAATTATCAGCAGTCCCACCGCTGAAGCTAATATTTTTCCTATTTTTCCGTTCATTTGCCTTTCATCAGCCCCTGTTCTGTACTATTATTCCGAGGCACTGTCCTCCGCACGGGCGGCATCATCATCCGCTCCGGCAACAATCTCCACCGCAGCAGCGGCGGCAGCCTCGCTTGCAAATTTTATGTTAACCGTAGGTATTATGGTCGAAATAGCGTGCTTATAGATAAGGTTTTGCTTACCCATGCTGTCAATGAGAACGGTAAATCCGTCAAATGACAGCACCTTTCCTTTTATCTGAAATCCGTTGACCAAAAATACTGTCACCTCAATTTTTTCTCTGCGTGAGGTGTTCAAAAATACGTTTTGCAAATTGATAGATGCCATTTTTATTTCTCCTTCTCCGTGCTGTGTTATCAAAAGAATTGATGCTTTATATCCACAGCTCGGGAAGGATATCAAGCCTCAGTGATTTCCAATAGTTGGGCATCACAAGGCTATTATATCATACTTCCCATAAATTTCCATAGTTTTGATCGATTTTTCCAATATTTTTTTTAAGTCAAGCTTATCGGCGTCGATCCAATGTATTCGTTGATCGCGAGAAAACCAAGTCATTTGCCGCTTTGCGTAGCGGCGTGTCTCCCTTTTCAGCGATTCGATTGCTTCCTCACGGGAACACTCTCCTGCAAAAAAACGTGCAAATTCCTTGTGTCCTATTGCCTGAGCCGCGGTGGCGTAACCGCTTGCCAGCGCAAGCCGCGCCTCCTCCTCAAGTCCCGCCGCCAGCATCATATCCACGCGGCGATTAATTCGGTCATACAGCAGTTCGCGGTCGACAAATCGTATGCCTATTGCCGTAAGATCATACTCAGACTGACGCTCACGCGAACGGCGTAATTGCTCGGTCATTGTGACACCTGTCAGTTCATAGACCTCCAGCGCGCGCAACACGCGCTTCAGGTTATTCGGATGAAGCGAAGCCGCGTAGTCGGGATCGACAGCGGCAAGGCGCGCCAGCATTTGCTCGTTTCCGAGCCGCTCCGCCTCGTCGCAAAGCCTGCGTCGTAATTCCGCATTATCCGGCTGCTCGGCAAATGATATGCCGTCTACCAGTGATGAATAGTAAAGCCCCGTTCCGCCGACAAGCACCGGATATTTTCCGCGACTGTATATATCGCTGATGACCTCGCGTGCCTGCTCAACATAACGCGCGACCGAATAGCTTTCGCTCGGATCGCTGACGCTTATCATATGGTGAGGAATACCGTGCATCTCATCGGCGGTCGGTTTCGCGGATGCAATATCCATTCCTCTGTAAAGCTGCATTGAATCGCAGGATACCACTTCGCCGCCGATTAGCTCGGCAAGAGCAACTCCGAGAGCCGTCTTGCCCGACGCTGTCGGACCGACAACGGCAAGCAGCGGTATTTTTTTATCCAAGGCGTCCAAACCGCTTCTCCAGCTCCTTTTTTGTCAGGACAAATGCAACCGGTCGCCCATGCGGACAGTAGCGGATGTCATCCTGACCGATTATTCGCTCGGCAAGCGCCGTCATTTCGGCGGCGTTGGAGCGGCTGCCCGCTTTTATAGCCGCACGGCAGGCGATATTATGGTATAACCAATCCAGCTTTTCGATTTCCACCGACTGCTTGTTTTCGCAGAAACCGCCTGCTATCTCCAGTATGAGATCGGCAACATTTTCGCCGGCAAGCAGTGTCGGCACGGCTCTTACAATAACCGATGACGCGCCGAAATCCTCTATATCAAAGCCGACGCGTGCAATCATATCAAGATTATCGGTAATAAAAGTATATTCATCCTTTGAAAGCTGGACGGTAACGGGTTCAAGCAATATTTGACCGTCGTGCTCGTCGCGTTTTATCTGCTCGTAAAGCATACGCTCATGCGCGGCGTGCTTGTCGATAAACACGACGCTGTCGCCGTGCTCGGCAATTATGTATGTGGTAAAAAGCTCACCGATAACGCGTATATCATCCGTATCGGCGTCAGTGCGGTCAACGCTCTCGGTATCGTGCCGAACAGGTGCCGTATCGGGTGCGACGTCTAATGCGGCCTCGGGCGCGGCATGTGCAAATACTGTCTTTGCAGACTTAACCTCCGTTTCGGTCGGCGACTCATCTTCGTACGATACAGCCGTTTTTGGCTGTGGTGCAATTTCAGATGCCGGCGCTGTTGTCGGCGAAACCGTTGCTGCAAAAGAGTTGCTTTGCGGTTCGTCGTCACATATCACGTCAAGGTCGGGACGGTGGGATTCGGTACGGTAGTTTACCA
>USQH01000087.1 GCA_900556765.1 uncultured Oscillospiraceae bacterium | reverse complement strand
TTATACTACTTTTCGTATATTTTTGCAAGGCTTACATTAATCAGCGTTTCCCTAACCCATTATCTTAATTTTGTCAAGAATTGATAAATATGTGCATTGCATCATATGAGCAAATGACATATACTAAAATCACAAAGGAGGGACCGTTATGAAATTATTTGAAGAATTAAGACAAGACCTGGCAGTGCCGCCGGCAGGAGCAAGAGCGCCCTATTATTTCCGCTATTTGGGATATATGCAAGATCCCGCCGCGCCGATAACAACGGCAAGAGGAAATGCTCTTTTTTCGCTGTTTACCAAAACAACGCCCCACGTACATCCCCACGAACTGATCACGGGATACGATTATTCCCTGTGGTGTGAGGCGGATGAAGCCACCTTACAGTATGCCGATGCGATCGACCGTCAGTATGGCTATCGCACGTTCGGAACAAACGCTGACCACTTCACTCCGAATTATGAGCACACGTTTGCTGTCGGTGTCCCCGGACTTTTAGAGGAGATCCGCGTATCCCTTGAAAAGCACCGGGATGATCCCGAAAAAACAGAAACATTGCTGGCCATGCAACGCAGTATGCAGGGATTTTTCCAGATGATCCGCAACTATATGGATTGTGCCAAGAGCCATAAGGGCGAAGCCGGATACGATGATCACAAGCTGGATTTCATTGTGAAAAACTGCGAGGTGTTGCTTACCGGCGCACCGCAGACCTTTGCGCAGGCGTTGCAACTGCTGTGGTTCTGCCATACCGCATTTTGGATGGAAGACAGATCCGCTATGGCATTCGGTCGGATGGATCAGTATTTGTATCCGTTTTACGTGAAAGACACGCAAGCGGGCATCCTCACCAAAGAGCAGGCAACGGAACTGCTGGAAAACGTCTTTATCAAGTTGACCGGCAGAGATACCGTCAACATCTGCATCGGCGGTATGGATATGCAGCAAAAATGCCAAGTCAATGAGCTGAGCTACTGCATCATCGACGCGGTGCGCAACTGTAATGTGCCCGGCCCGAACCTGTCGGCGCGTATGACACCCGATGCCCCGGATGAATTCTGGGATGCGTGCCTCAAATCAATCGGTACGGGACTCGGTTATCCTGCTCTGATGAACGATACGGTCAACATCCCGGCATTGCTGGATTACGGATATGCCAAAGAGGATGTCTACAACTACTCTATGGTAGGCTGTATCGAAAACTTTATGTCCGGCAAGCAGCCCCCGTGGACGGACGGCAGATTTGACACACCGCGATTCCTTGATTATGTTTTCAATAACGGCGTCAGCGAATTCAACCACTCGTTCGGCTTGGCGTTGGGCGATGTGAGCGAAATCAAGACTATGCAGGAATTTATGGAGCGGTTTGAAAAACAACTCGCTCACGGTGCGGATATGTATGTTGCCGCCACCAATAACACCACCAACTCTGCCAACCCGAAGCAGTATAAACAGCCGTTCTTGTCTTGCTTCTGCTACGACTGTATCGGACGCGGGCAGGATATCAACGACGGCGGTGCCATATATCCGTCTGTTCACGGCGCCGTGCTGATGGGCGTCGGTACGACGAGCGATTCGCTCGCGGCGATCGAAAAAGTGGTGTTTATCGACAAGGAAGCGACACTGACCGAGCTGAGAGATGCGCTGAACGCCAACTTCGAAGGCTATGAAGAACTGCAAAAGAAACTGCTCGCCGCTCCGAAATACGGCAACAATAATGATTTTGTCGATAAGTATGCCGTTTGGTTCCTCGATTATCTGAGCGCGCTTTTCCGGCCGCAGAGAACCAGAGACGGCGGTTATTTCTACGTAGCTATGGCGGCGAATGTTGCCAATATTTATGCCGGACTGGTCATCAACGCGACGCCCGATGGCAGAAAAGCCGGCGAACCGCTGTCGGATGCGGCATCTCCGACATACGGCAGAGACACGGGCGGTGCGACCGTCACCATCAACAGTGTCACAAAACCGGATTATACCAAAGCCGCGTGCGGAACAGTCGTTAACCAAAAATTCTCTCCGTCTATGTTTGAGGACGGCAAGCGCGAAAAACTGATCGCACTGTTCAAAACCTATTTCAAAAAGGGCGGGCAGGAAGTACAGATCAACGCGACCTCCCGTGAGGTTTTGAAGGATGCTATGGATCATCCGGAAAATTATCAAAATTTAGTTGTGCGCGTTTCGGGATTTTCCGCTTTCTATGTCACGCTGGATAGATGTGTCCAGCAGGATATTTTGGAACGGACGCAACAATCATAAGGCATAGGTCTATGTGTATGGAATTGAATGTTTCCCATATCCAGCATTTTTCGGTTGGCGACGGTGCGGGACTTCGCACCACCGTGTTTTTGAAGGGTTGCAATCTGCGTTGCCCGTGGTGTCACAACCCCGAAACTTGGTCATCCGAAACACAGATCCTGCGGTATGAGCAGATAGGCAAAGAGGTAATCAGCGGAAAAAAGCTCCGTATAGAAGAAATCGTTGAGGATGTGCTCACCGATAAAGATTTCTATGAATCGAGCGGCGGCGGTGTAACGATCAGCGGCGGCGAGGCGATGCTGCAAGCAGCCGGTGTTGCCGAACTGTCTAAACAGTTGTGTCAAAACGGCATATCGGTTTTGATCGACACCGCCGGCAATGTGCCGTACACGGCTTTTGAGCTGACAAATCCTTATGTTGACGGCTATTTGTTCGATTATAAAACCGATGAGGCGGAAAAATACAGCCGACTCGGCGGCGATCGGCATCTGATCCGGGATAATATACGGGCTTTGCTCCGTGACGAAAAAAATGTGCGTATTCGGATACCGCTGATCCCGAATTTCAACACAAGTGATGCCGCAATACATAGTATGTGCGAATCGTTGCGGGAACTGGGTGTGAAAACGGTAGATCTGATCCCGTTTCATCGTATGGGAAGCGGAAAATACAAGGCACTCGGATTGTCCTATCCTTATCAGGATATCTCCTTGCTTGCGAAAGAGCAATTGCAAAAAATTCGGAATACATTTTTCGATTATTTTGAAACAAATTTAGAAATTTAAGAGGAGCAGAAACGTGAAAGCAAAAGCAGCCGTATTTATGGGTCCGGAGAAAGATTTTGAAGTACGTGAATTCGAGGTCACGGCAACACCGAAAGGCTACGGCCGTTCGGATCTGATCGCCAGCGGCATCTGCGGTACAGATGTCCATATGCACAGAGGTAAGTTGGCCGTGGCAGCCCCCTCTATCATCGGTCATGAATTTGTAGGCCGTTTGACAGATTTGGATGAAGCTGAGGGGAAAAAGTACGGTTTGAAAGTGGGCGACGCAGTGCTCGCGGATATCGCCGTACCCTGCGGCACCTGCAAGCTCTGCCGTTCGGGCGACGATGCAAACTGCGTGAATATGAAAGTAACCAACGGTGGCAGTATTGAGGAAGCGCCGTACCTTTACGGCGGCTACACCGAAGTGAACTACACCCCCCTTACCAATTTGATCAAAATCCCGGACGAATTAGATCCGATGATGACGGCGATCTTTGCCTGCCCCGGCCCGACAGCGGTCCACGCGTGCAAACTCGCGGAACAAGCCGGCGTCGATTTCTCGAAGATCGACGTTGCCGTGGTGCAGGGTTTGGGCCCTGTGGGATGCTTCGCCGTGATGTATTTGAAGAAAATGGGCGTGAAAAAGCTCTGCGTCATTACAGCCGGCGGCAACAGCATCGCTTTGGCGACTGACCTCGGTGCGGATTGTGTCTATGACCTGACCAAAGAGAGCACGGAAGACATTACCAAGGCGTTGCAGAGCGAAAATGACGGCTTGGGTGTTGATCTGTGCTTCGAGGCTTCCGGTGCGCCGCAGGCAGTGATTCAAGGTATGGATATCCTGCGCAACCGCGGTGTGTATTTGGTGCCCGGTCAGTACAGCAATTCGGGCGGCATCCAAATCCAACCGCAAATGATCACGTTCAAAGCACTGCACATCATCGGCTCTTCCCAGTATTCCGTTTCGGACGTAAAGAGCTATCTCAATTTCCTGTGCGCCAACCCCGACCTGCATTCGACTATCTTGAAACTCGGCAATTTCTATAAGATCTCTCAGGTCAACGAAGCTTTTACGGACGCGAAAAACAGAAACAACATCAAAACATTGTTGGTAAAATAAAGACCGATAAAGACAGCCCTATGGCAGTGTAAAAACTACCATAGGGCTTTTCTTGTAACCGAAAACCCCCGGCTGTGCCGGGGGTTCACAAAGGTTACACCTATGAACGTGACAAAGGGACTCCTTTTGATGTAGAATAGACTTGCGGTCTGGCAACTGCAAGAAGACATCAAAAGGAGGTCATTCAAGAAATGAACGACAACAACAGTTTAGCACACACCACATGGAATTGCAAATACCACATAGTTTTTGCGCCAAAGTACCGTAGGAAAATATTCTACGGAGAGCACAAGGAAGAGATAGGAAAAATCCTAAGGGAACTGTGCGAATGGAAAGAAATAACGATCATCGAAGCAGAAGTGTGCCCGGATCATATTCATATGCTGGTAGAGATACCGCCGAAAACAAGCGTATCCAGTTTCATGGGATATTTGAAAGGGAAAAGCAGTATATCTGTCGAGCGAGAAACTCGCCTTGGAATGACCCAAGATGCTCGATAGTGTTTTGGGGTCAATCCCGGCGGATACCGCATGGGTGGCAAAGGTGTGTCGCAAATCATGAAACCGTATGTTTGGTAATCCTGATGATTTAAGTATCACTTTTAATTGTCTCAATGCGGACTCGCCCGTTATCGGCTTCGATAAATCTTTCGGCTGAGGAAACATCCATTCGGATTGTGCCGAAGTCTTCCTGTTCACCAAAACTTGATGTACGCTGTATGGTAATTTTATGACTCTCTCGCTATAGCATGTTTTGGCTTTCCCAATCGCTCCGTGTGGAGTTACCGATCGATTTACATGTAATTTTCTCTCAACTATATCGAAATCCGACCATTTCAGTACACATATTTCCCCTCTGCGCAAGCCTGTCATAATCTCAAGGTAGAAGAAATCTCTCCACTGTTCATTGCTTTGAATCGCTGAAATGAAGATTTTTAATTGCTTTTCATCTAATACCATCAGTTCAGTTGGATCGATTTTCGGGATCGTGGTTCCATTCGTAGGATTGCTCAGGATCATCTTTTCTTTCAGAGCGTATTCCATTATTTCGTGTAATAACATATGGATTCCGCGGACTGTGGTACCTGTTAATCCTTTGCCATAGTGCTCAACCAGGTGCCGTCTGCCACTTTCTCTCAAATCATTATACATTCTTTGAATCCGGACAGTTGAAATTTTTGATACTTGACAATCCCCAAGGTAAGGATATATATGCAGTTCGCATTCTCGCCGATAATTCGAAATCGTTTCAGGTCGTACAAGATGCACCATATATTCGTTTAACCACTTTTCAGTCCAATCCCGCAGCTTCATCCGAGAGGCAGGACTCAAGGTCTGGCCTTGAAGCTGTTCTCGGTAGAGAGCCATTTGTTCAACGACTTCTTTTTGTGTTTTTCCCGAAAAGCACTTTGATATAGGGTTTCCTTTTTCATTAGTGCCGATCACGATTCGGCCTTCCCAATGTTTTCGGTCCTTGCGCCATCTGAGAAGTCCTTCGCCTGAGGCTCTTCTCTTGCCCATCACATCGCCTCCTTCCTTGCAGCACAATACAATACCACAAAGTCTGAGACATATCCAGTGCTTTTTATAATAATTATCTTTCAAGACATTTTTAAATGCGAATTAAGGCTTGACAATCACCTTGGTCAGAGTTACAATGCAAGCGTACCGCCGTACACTATTGCAAAATTAAATCAATATTTGGCTCGTTTTTTTCATGCGGTCTTACGATCCCTTGGCGCAAGAAAAAATGCACCAATCCGGTGCATAGTCGCGATTTTGCAGTGCATAGTTTTTTCGAAAGATATTTTCGAATTCTAAAAATATGGGGCAAAATCGCAAGATATTTGCCCATTTTACGCGATATTAGCCCTTTTTACCCCGCCCCCGCAGACTTGGGGTGGTAGAGGCCGCACGTTCAAGTCGTGTCACTCAGACCAAATAAAGCCGAAAACGAATCGTTTTCGGCTTTATTTTTGTGTGCCCGGCACGCGTAATAACTTGGCGGTGAAAGTCCGCTACAGGCATGGC
>USQH01000086.1 GCA_900556765.1 uncultured Oscillospiraceae bacterium | reverse complement strand
CACGACATTTGTTATCGCCCACCGTCTTTCCACCGTTCGCAATTCAAACGCGATAATGGTACTTGAACACGGCGAAATAATCGAGCGCGGCAATCACGACGAGCTGCTCGCGCAAAAGGGTAGGTATTATCAGCTCTACACAGGAGCGGTCGAGCTGGATTAACGAAAATATTAATTTAAAATAAACAGCAAAAAAGCGTGGAAAGATCGAATGATCTTTCCACGCTTTTTTCGTATTCTAAGTGTTATCGTATTGTACTTTTTTTACGGTATAAATTTATACGGTGTCAATTCTGTTTTTCGCGTCCGCACGCCGCTGCTCCCGCCAACAGCAGGAAAAACAACACCGTCACCTGCGGCCAAGCGACCGTCTCGTCCATCAGCCCGTGAAAGAGCGCTCCGGCCGTCGCCGCCAAAGCGAGTGCGGTCACTGCGCGGTCGCTTCGCCGTATATGGTTCTTTACCGCCGGCACGATCAACCGCACCAGATAGGCGGTAATAACGCAGGCGCCGACCATGCCGAGGCATATAAGCGCGTCGAGCAGCAGGCTGTGCGCGCAGGTGGTCACCCATACCTTAAACCCGAGATCGGCGCCGACGTAATCGGGACTGAAGGTCATGTAGGACAGTATTCCTCTGCCGAACACAGGCGCTTCGCGGAACATGACCAGCGCAAGCTGCCACACGCGCACACGCAGATTGAACGACTCGCTCGCCTCAAAAAGCCGCGGCAGCAGTTGCGGATAAATCGCCAGCGCACCCACTCCGACGGCGGCAACGGCGGCGAAAACTCCGACTATCGCCCAGCGACGGTTGAACAGCAGCAGAAAGAACACGCCGACGACCAGTTCCGCCATGCCCAGCATTGAGCCGCAAAGAGCCATGCTGATAAGGTTGCAGGCGATTATTGCCGCGTAAATCCTCACGTTACCGCGGTGCGACAGTATCTTGTACAGGCACATCAGGATAACAAAAACGATCACCGAACCGAACAAATTCGGATTGTAAAAAACGCTCATACAGCGCAAATCCTTGTTTTGCGACAGGTGAGGCCATATGGCGTAGGCGATCCTCTCGAATATCGCCGCAAACATGGCGATGACGCTTGCTCCGCAGGCAAGGCGCGTCGCACGCTCGAATATGTCGGAGGTCATTGTTTTGCTCATGTAGCTCATCAGTATCATCAGCAAAACAAGCCCCACACCCGAGACCACGCCGATATAGTTGCGGTGAACTATCGGCGGAATAACGGACAGAGGGGCAAGAGGTATCAGCCACAGCGTCAGCCGTGACGACAGCACTATTCTGCGCGTGCGCTTAATAATGAGCAGCGTCGCCGCAATTATTGCAAGCGATAAAAGCGACAGAACCGCGGGCAAAAAGGCGCACGCGATGATGGTAAGAATGATAACACGGTCGGTCAAGCGGACATTAAATCGGCTCAAAAAGCCGTTTATACGAGTCTGCACGCCGCACCGCCTCCTTTGCGGTTTATCACTCGGCGGCGCTTGTCGCAGCGTCGGAAGCTGCGCCCGAAACGGCATCGGAAGCCGTATCGGAAACGGCAGATGCGTCGTCAGCACTCTGAATTTCGCCTGCGCCGTAGGTATCGTACTCAGCGCCGCTGACGTTGATCGTAGAAACCGAGCTTGCCTGATCGTCATCGGTGCTGTTGGAAGTCATTATCTTGCCGACGATGGCGCTGGCGATAACGATAACCAGTGCCACAACAAAGACGATGCAGGTTTTTTTGTTCTTTTTTATAAATTCTCCCATGATATGTCTCCTTTCATTCACAAAAAGAAAAATTTATTATGTAATAATAAAATACGCGAGTACGCGAGCGTTAAATTTCTCCGTTTATCAAAAAAATCAACTCGGCGGACACCCTTGCGGCGTTCTTTTCGCGCCGATTGCCCAATTTTTTTGATTTGCACCTGATTTATATAAGCCTGATTTATAATAATATATATTTTCGACTCACCTGTCGGCAACGCACACGATACAGGTTCGTCACTTTTGCTCCGAAACGATAGCCTCGGCAGCGTCAAGAAACTCCTCCAAAAGGGAAAGCGGCTTTTGCTTCGGGCGCGGTACGATACCGTAGGACGGCTTTGATCCTGCCGAAAGTGCGAACCGTATTGAAAACTTTTCCGACAGACCGCTTGCGAGCCGCATATCGAGCGCCGTGGGATAGAGCCGCATTGCACCCATGCGGTATTCGACTGAGACTATGCCGAGAGCCGCCGCGCGATTTCGCAGCAGCGCGACCTTAATAAGCCCGTTTACGGCTGGCGGCGGATCACCGAAGCGATCGCACAGCTCGTCGATGACATCCTCCGCATCCTCGTCGCTGCGAATGTCCGCTATACGGCGGTAAATGCCCAACCGCTGAGGCAGATCGGCTATGTACTTTTCCGGTATATGCGCCTCTATCGGCAGGTCGACGGTACATTCGGCAGGGGTAGAGGGCCTTTCGCCCTTTTCCTCGCTGACGGCGTCGGACAACAGCTTCAGGTACATATCGTAGCCGACCGAATCCATGTGTCCGTGCTGTTCGCCGCCGAGCAAATTGCCCGCACCGCGCAGCTCCAGATCACGCATGGCTATTTTAAATCCCGAACCGAACTCGGTAAACTCGCGTATCGCCTCAAGGCGCTTTTGCGCGATATCGGACAGCGCTTTTCCTCCGCGGAAGGTTAGATAGGCGTATGCACGCCGCGGACTGCGTCCCACACGGCCGCGAAGCTGGTGCAGCTGCGACAGTCCGAAGCGGTCGGCATCCTCGATTATCAATGTGTTTGCATTCGGAACGTCGACTCCTGTTTCTATTATAGTCGTACAAACCAAAATGTCAATTTCATGTTCGATAAGCTGCCGCCATATTTCGCTGAGCTGCTCCTCGTTCATCTTTCCGTGGGCGATGCCGATATTTACTCCGGGCAGACGCGCTTTCAGCTTTGCGGCGGTAAGCTCGATGCTCTCCACACGGTTATGCAGATAATACACCTGTCCGCCGCGTCTCAGCTCGCGGTTTATCGCGTCGATCAGTATGCCTGTATCGTGTTCGACAACGTAGGTCTGAACAGGCTGGCGGTCGGCAGGCGCCTCGTCTATCGACGACATATCGCGCAGTCCCGACATTGCCATGTTGAGCGTTCGCGGAATGGGTGTTGCCGACATGGTCAGCACATCGACCGTCGGGCACAGCTCCTTTAGCCGCTCCTTTTGCTCAACGCCGAAGCGCTGTTCCTCGTCCACGATGATAAGACCCAGATCCTTAAATTTTACATCCTTTGACACGAGTCTGTGCGTGCCGATGACCATGTCAACACTGCCGCTTCTTATGCGGCGCAGAATATCCTCCTGCTGCTTCTGATTTCTAAAACGCGAAAGCAGTTCGATGCTGACCGGCATGGTCTCCATGCGGCGCAGTACCGTCTGATAATGCTGCCACGCGAGTATGGTGGTCGGACAAAGCAGAGCGCACTGCTTGCCCTCGGCTATGCACTTGAAAGCGGCGCGCAGAGCGACCTCGGTCTTTCCGACGCCGACGTCTCCGCACAGCAGACGATCCATCGGCACCGGCTGCTCCATGTCGTGCTTTATCTCGGCGATACAGCGCAGCTGATCCTCCGTCTCATCGTACTCAAACCGACTCTCGAAATCCGACTGAAAATCGGTGTCGGGCATAAAGGCGTGTCCCTGCGATGCCATTCGCTGAGAGTAGAGCTTTATCAGTCCCTTTGCAATGTCGCGCACCGATGCTTTGACGCGCGCACGCGTTTTTTGCCACTGCTCGCCGCCCAGACGGTTGACCTTTACGTGTCCGTCCTCGGCGGCGCCGATATATTTTGACACCAGATCGAGCTGGGTCACCGGCAGGTAAAGCACATCCTGCTTTGCGTAATTTATCTTGATATAATCCTTTGTAACACCGTCGTTGGTCATTTTATGTATGCCGTCGAAAATGCCTATTCCGTGAGCGGCGTGAACGATATAGTCGCCGCGCCGAAGCTCCTCGACGCCGTTTATCTGCTCGCCTTTCTTATGACGTGTGCGCCGCGATACCGGTTTTGCCCCCATGTATTTATCACGCGTGATAACGGCGAATTTGCCGGCGGCGCTTTCAAATCCGCAGGACAGCGCTCCTGCCGTCACGGTGACCGCGCCGTCGCTGAGTATCAGCGGATCGGCGGCGTACTCGGCGGCGACACCCGATTCATTCAGCTCGTCGGAGAGGTTCTGCGCCGCTTTGCCGTTTCCGGCAAGCACGGCTACCGCCCATCCGTTTTTAAGCATGGGCTGAATATCATCAATGAGCATTTTGACCGAGCCGCGCCACGACGTCGTCTGACGCAGATTGAAATTGACCGCGGCGGCGATGTCAACGCCGTAGCTGCCCCTTGCGAATGTGTCGGTGTAAACGGCGTCCGACTGATTTACGGCGGAAAACAGCTCGCTTTGCGTAAGGCAGTAGCGGTCAAGTCCCTTGGTCAGAGTGCCGTCCTCAAGCATCAGCTTCATATCCTCCGCCTGAATTGCGGCAAACGCGCGCAAACGCTCCTTTATATTGCTCAGCTCGCCGACAAAGATCATATCGCCGCCGCAGTAATCGAGCAGCGTCTCCTCCTCGTCGTAAGCAAGCGGTAAATATTTATCAAAGCTGTGCGGAAAAACGCCCGCTTTTGCGGAATCGACCGCTTTGAGCAACTGCTCCTTTGCAGTCTCGTGTTTTTTGGTAAGACGCCTCGCAAACTGCTCGGTCTTTTCGACAAAATCGGCGGCAAAAAGCACCTCGGCGGCAGGCGGAGCGCAAACGGCGTCGAGCATTTCGGTGCGTCGCTGGCTCTCGCGGTCAAACAGGCTCAGCGAATCGACCGTGTCGCCCCAAAATTCCACACGAACGGGATTTTTGAGCTGAGGCGGAAAAAAATCAAGTATACCGCCGCGAACGGCGAACTGCCCCGCGCCCTCGACCATTTCGGCACGCATGTAGCCGCCGTCAAGCAGTCGCTTTACGGCTTCGTCAAGCGACATATCGCCGCCGTTTTCAATAGTAAACGTATTTTCCACCATTTCGCGCCGCGGAATGGTAAGCTGAGTCGCCGCAACCGCACAGCAGACGGCAACGGTATAATCCTCGTCAATTATACGGCGCAGAGCGCCCAGGCGCATATGCTCATATTCGCGGGAAACTCCGGCCATATCGCGCAGAATATAGTCGCGCGACGGATAATATACAGCGTTGACACCCATTGCGGCGAGGTCGTCGCAAAAGCGCGTCGCCTCGCTCTCGTCGGCGGCGATGAAAAGCGCGCGCCTGTCAAGGCCCTCGCACAGCGCCTTTATCACAGCGGCCTTGTGTATATGCGAAAGTCCGGTCGCCGCCGCAGGAAAGCGTAGATGGGCAAGCTCGTGGCGCAGAGCGGTATATTCGGGCAGTTGACCCATCAGCGGAGTTAAAAATTGCACTGTGACCGAACCTCCTTGTTAAAATTACGGTTGTCCGCCGCTTTTTTCAGCGGACGGCATGGCGGCAAATTGTACGGCATATTGTAAAACGCTAATGTGGCATCTTGCGATGCCGGGGATGTCCGATTTTGGTATCCGATTGATACGGACGATGTCCGTTTGATTGACAAAAAGCGGCTGTCGGTCGGCGTATCGCCGCCGACGATCAGCTCAACGGCATTGCAGGCGTTTTCCGCCGCAAGCAGCGGCTCGCTCTCCTCTGTCACAGAGGCCACTGACATGAGCCGTCACGAATTAAACTTGTTCATTGCGCGGTCTATATCGCCGCTGACGATCAGCTCGACGGCGTTACAGGCGTTTTCCGCCGCCGCAAGCAGCGGCTCGCGCTCCTCCGTCTTGAATTTGGACAGCACCCACGCGGCAAGATCGTAGTCGGGATGCGGTTTTTTACCGACACCAACCTTTATGCGTGCAAAAGCGTCCGAGCTAAGCTGGTATATTATGCTTTTCAGCCCGTTGTGACCGCCGTCACTGCCCTTTCTGCGTATACGCAGACGCCCGACGTCGAGCGATATGTCATCGCTGATAACAATTATATTCTCCGTCGGTATCTTATAAAACCGCGCGGCATCGCGCACCGCCTCACCTGAGTTGTTCATAAATGTCTGCGGCTTTATTATCAGGCACTTTTCACCCGATATGTCAGCGGCGCCGCACAGTGACTTGAATTTCAGGCGGTCGAGCTTTACGCCCAGCCGTTCGGCAAGCAGAAC
>USQH01000085.1 GCA_900556765.1 uncultured Oscillospiraceae bacterium | reverse complement strand
TTTATTTCAAGCGCTATCATAAATCAATCTCAAAATACTTAAGATAATAATGCGGGGATACCGCGACGGAGGTCATTAACATGAACAACATACCGGAAATGTTCGGCAGCATGGTTTTCGACGACTCGATAATGAAAGAGCGTCTGCCGAAGGAAACCTACAAGGCAGTAACCAAATCGATAGCCGAAAACAAGCCCCTAACACTCGATGTTGCTAATGTCGTAGCCAACGCTATGAAGGACTGGGCAATTGAAAAGGGCGTACGCCACTATACACACTGGTTCCAGCCGATGACCGGCATTACCGCGGAAAAGCACGACAGCTTTATATCCCCTTCTTCCGAAGGCAAAATAATTATGGAGTTTTCCGGTAAGGAGCTTATTAAAGGTGAGCCTGATGCGTCAAGCTTTCCGAGCGGCGGAATACGCGCCACATTCGAGGCAAGAGGATATACCAACTGGGATCCGACCTCCTATGCATTCATAAAGGACGGCGTACTCTGCATACCGACCGCATTTTGCTCATATACCGGTGAAGCGCTGGACAAAAAGACACCGCTTCTGCGTTCAATGGAAACGCTGAACACGCAGGCTTTGCGCATACTGCGCCTTTTCGGCAATACAAGTGTAAAGCGCGTCATACCCACGGTAGGCCCCGAACAGGAGTACTTCCTCATTGACAAGGACAATTACGAAAAGCGCCGTGATCTGATGTACACCGGCAGAACGCTGTTCGGCGCAAAACCGCCGAAGGGTCAGGATCTTGACGACCATTATTTCGGTGCCATAAAGCCACGCGTTCAGGCGTTTATGTCCGAGCTTGACGAAGAAATGTGGAAACTCGGAGTACTGGCAAAAACCGAACATAACGAGGCTGCCCCCGCACAGCACGAATTTGCACCCATTTTCACGACGACAAACGTCGCTACCGATCACAACCAGCTGACCATGGAGACGATGAAAAAAATTGCCGCAAAACACGGGCTTGTATGCTTACTGCATGAAAAGCCGTTCGCCGGTATTAACGGAAGCGGCAAGCACAACAACTGGGCACTGTCGACAAACAAAGGTAAAAACCTGCTTGATCCCGGCAAGACTCCCTCCGAAAACGCACAGTTTTTGCTTTTCCTTGCCGCCTGTATTAAAGCGGTCGACGACTATCAGGAGCTTATGCGGATATCCATAGCTTCGGCTAGCAACGATCTGCGATTGGGCGGCGACGAAGCACCTCCTGCCATCGTTTCCATATTTCTCGGTGATGAACTTACGGCTATACTTGACTGCATTGAGAGCGGGTGCCCATACAAGGGTACGGACGAAGCCGAAATGGAAATAGGCGTAAGCGTTTTGCCGCATTTTCCGAAGGATAATACTGACCGCAACCGCACCTCACCATTTGCATTTACCGGCAATCGATTTGAGTTCCGTATGCTCGGTTCGTCTGCATCGGTGGCAAGCCCGAACATCGTATTAAACACCATAGTCGCCGAGGTGCTTCGTCAATTTGCTGACGAGCTTGACAGCGCCGACGATTTTAGCGCGGCCGTTTCAAAGCTGATAAAGCGCACTATCAAAGAGCATAAGCGGATCATATTTAATGGGGACGGCTACTCTGTTGAATGGCAGAAAGAAGCCGAACGCAGAGGTCTGCTAAATTTGAAAACAACAGTCGATTGCATGCCGTATTTTATCAGCGAAAAATCCATAAAGCTGTTTACCGAACACAAGGTATTTACCGAAATCGAGCTTCATTCACGTTATGAAATATACCTTGAACAATACTCAAAAGTCGTACATATTGAGGCACTTACCGCTCTCGATATGCTGCACAAGGAGATAATTCCCGCCGTAGCAGATTACATACGCGATCTTGCATCAAGCGCTGCTTCCAAAAAAGCTATCTCCTCTGCTCTGTCGACTTCATTTGAAGAAAAACTGATCACCCGTTTGTCGTCTCTTGCAGAAGAGCTTTGTAAGCTGACGTCCGAGCTTGACACAGCGGTGCATAGCCGATCTTCATTCAGTTCTGCACTTGATGAAGCCACCTATTACCGTGACGTAGTCATTGCAAAAATGATAGATGTTCGCCGGATTGCCGACGAGTTGGAATACCGTGTCGGTGAAAAATACTGGCCCTATCCGACATACGGCGACTTGCTTTTCAAAATATAACATCCACCAATATATAATAAAACGAGCAGCTTTAACTTTTGCAAAACGCGAAAGCATAAGCTGCTCGTTTTATTTATGTTACCGTCCATTATAAATCACTGCCGACACACTATTCAATGTGTCGGCATTGATTATATAATAATCTTACTAATTAAAATCCACTAGTTACTCAGTGATCATTATTCGTCGCAGAAGTACCGGCACTGCTGTCATTACCGGAAGAAGCACTGGATGCGTGGGAAGAGTCAGAACTACTGGGGTTCGAACTGGGTTTTGAACTGGGGTTACTGCTGGGTTTGCTTGATGGTTTCGATGTATTCGGTGAGTCCCCAGAGTCATGGTTGGATTGATAGATTATGATAGCACTATCGGCAGCAACCGAGCGGCCGCTGTCAACGTCGGTACCAACAACCTTTCCGAACTCGATAGTAGCATCGTCTTTTTGCATAACAGTAATGTTACCAATTTCAAAGCCTGCTTCAACAAGCGTTATAATCGCTCGCTCGAGCGACATAGTCTTTACACTCGGTACGACAATAGTACTGGAACCGAGACTGATCTTGATTTCAATAGTCGTACCCTCGGCGACAGTGGATCCCGCCTCAATACTCTGATAATAAATAGTATTGCGGGCATACTCACTGCTGTAACTCTTTTCAACAACGGTGAACTGGAGGGTAAGCGCGGTATTAACATCACTGAGAACCTCGCTGAGCTTTTTGCCGACACAATTCGGAACAATTGTCTGCCCACCCTCGACGATCGTCTCGGATGTAGCCACGCTTGATATTCTGCTTGGCGGCAAATCAGAACTGCTACTATCGTTATTTCCGAACAAATTGGGCGATATAACAGCAGTCCAAACAAAGTACAGAGCAACCAACAGAACGAGAACAGTAAGTGCTATGGCGATAATAACGTACTTCTTGTTGCTTTCGGTTTCGCCATCGCCCGATTCAGCCTGAGCGCCATTTGCAGCAGCGACGTCTTGTGCAAGCTTCGGCATAACTACTGTTGACGTTCCTGCCGCTCCGAGCTGCATGGTAATATTCGACTTGAATCTTTCCATGCTTTTTGTACGGTCATCCGCCAATATAGCCAAACCTTTTGCCATGGCGTTGAGAACGCCCTGCGGCATAGTACGTACAACCTTTGCCGGAATAACCATGCGGTCGTTTGAGACACGTACGGTCGCCTCGGGTGGAGGATTACCGACAAGAACGCGGAAAATCGTAGCAGTAAGTCCGTACACATCTGTCCACGGGCCCTGCTTGACTTCAAATCCGTACTGTTCAAGTGCAGCATAGCCGGGATAAAGCTGAGCATTAATGTCCGAATGATCAGTACGGGCGGCGGCAATTGAAAATCCGACAATGCGTATTACGCCGTCCCTGCCAACGAGAAGTGTCTCCGGCGAAATGCCACGATGTATGATTCCCTTTGAATGTAACGCAGAAAGGGTTGAAATGACCGGCATAATAAGCGGTCTGAACTGATCCCATGTAAGAAGTCCGCCGTTGCGAAGCAAAAACTCACGCAAAGTTATTGCCTTAACATTTTCCGTAACATAGTATGCTGTACCGTTGGACTCAAAAATATCGGTTACAGGCAACAAATTGGGCAAATCCTGACAATCGGCAAGGCCACGGGCCAGATCAAGAAACTCGTCAATATATGTTCCGAAAAGCTGATCATTATCGGTAGATACCTCGACGCTGACGCCGTCAGAAGCACGCGAAGCCAGCTTGTCCGGGTAAAACTCACGCACGCGGACAGAAGTCTCATTGCTTTGATCCCAAGCTAAATATGTAGCGCCCTCGCCGTTACTGTCAATCACTTTTCCGATTATGTAACGGTTATCCAACACAGTTCTGACAGGCATATATCCGACCGGGTTTTGCGCGGCAGAATCATAGCCGCAATGAGTACATATTGACTCGCTGCCCTTTTCGGACATACAGCCCATGCAAAGATTGTTTATGTCTTGCAAAAACAGTCACCCCGAATACAAAAATAAAACGAATTTTATTCCATATTATAACACATAACACGCCGATTTGCAACCTTAAACAGACAATATGGCGTATTGTGAACAAAAATGCTTACGACAAGAATAAGCCGCGTCTGCGCGCGGCTCATTTCTTAGCAGCAAATATTACTCGGCTCTGTTTGCAGGCGGAACGCCGGGACGAAGAGCCTGACGTGTCTTTCTGACCTCGCTGAGGTTAACGGTAAGACTTTCGTCAACACGGCGCATGATCTCCTCGACAAAGTCCTGAGCAGCCTTTCGCATCTCTCTCGACTTCGCCTGAGCCTGTGCAACCGTCTCATTAGCCTTTTGCTGAGCAAGCTTTGTAATTTCTTCCTGAGCAACCATCGCTCTGGCACGCTCCTCGGCATTATGTATAATATTCTCCGCTTCCTTCTTGGCGTTTGCAATTATCTCAGCACGATCGGCAACGATACCTCTCGCCTGCTTAATTTCCTGAGGAACATTCAAACGAATATCGTCAATTACGATACGCATTTTTTCAATACTGACAACACTTTTGCCGCCGGGTAATTTCATTGAGTTGTCAAGAATCTCGTCCAACTGATCCAATAATTCTTCCATGTTCATAGTTACATATCTCCCCTTTTGCAAAGTCTGGTTTTAATATAGTCATGAATAACTTCGGGAACGAACCCGCTTATATCACCGCCGCGTGATGCGATAAGCTTGACCACGCTGGAGCTGAGAAACATATTCTCGGCCGGCGAAGTTAAAAAAACAGTGTCTGCGGCGGGATTTAACTTTTTATTGGTCAGTGCCATCTGAAACTCATATTCAAAGTCAGAAACGGCGCGCAGACCTTTTACAATGGCAGTGGCTTTCTTTTCCCTCATGTAATCGGCAAGCAGCATATCCGAGCTTTCGACCGAAACATTTGTTATGCCTGCCTCGCGGAGAGTTGCGGTGATCATATTCACACGCTCCTCCTCGGAAAAACTGCATTTTTTAGAGTCGTTTGACATAACAGCCACAATAACGTGGTCAAACAGCTTTGACGCACGACTGATTATATCCAAATGACCCACCGTGATCGGATCAAAGCTTCCGGGACAAACAGCGATTCTGCTATCCATCAATCTCACCTCGTTTATAAACGGTGACTGCCAGCTTTCCGTATTTATATTCGCGATATTTCGGCAGGCTGCCCGTTGACTCGGGCATTTCTTCACCAAACGGATGTTCACATATTACCACCGATGTATCCTTCAGCACGCGCGGCAGTTTATCCAGCGCGTTTTGCAGAATACCGGTTGAATACGGTGGATCCAACAGCACAATATCGAATTTTTCGGTACATCTGGATAAAAAAGCGGTATAATCGCGGTTGACTATTTTGCACTGCGGTTCAAATCCGACCGCTTTAATGTTCTCACGGGTAACATCAACAGACGCGCGGCTGCAGTCGACAAATGTAGCCGATGAAGCGCCGCGGCTGATTGCCTCAATACCTAGTTGACCGCTGCCGGAAAACAGGTCAAGGACACTTCTGCCCTCAATATCAAACTGGATTATACTGAACATGGCCTCTTTGACCATATCGGTGGTCGGGCGAACATTGTTGCCGTCCAAAGTACGCAAACGGCGTCCGCGGGCAGATCCGGTTATTACTCTCATTACACATGACCTCGTATAATATTATCACATTATTCATATAGCTTTGTCAATAACTAAATAAAAAAATATTGAAAATACCACAAATTAGTTTTTATAAACAATAAAAGAACGCTCATAATATTAACAAGGCAGCGGCAATGATATATGATAGCGTTTGCGCCGATAATGCCTTGTTTGGGACAGCATATCAATCATGCTGTCCCATTCGTTATTTACATATCTCCTTACTGCCGCTTTTAATCAAAGGAGAGCTGCTCGCCCTTTTCCTCGGTTGAAAGCAACTGACCGGCAACAGGCAGGCTGCGTGAGCGATAGCGATGCGGCTTTTGCAACATTCCTTCCTCATATACCGTAAGGTTGACTACGCGCTGAGAGCGCTTTTGAGTCATTACGGCGACGCCCTGCGTATCCTTGGTCGTTTTAGATGCGATAACTCCCGTATGGAAAAGCAA
>USQH01000084.1 GCA_900556765.1 uncultured Oscillospiraceae bacterium | reverse complement strand
ACCGCGTCGATCAGTCCTCCCAGAAAGACCAGGGGACAGACGATCAGCAAAATATGGGGAATGTTTTCCATCCTTACATCCTCCTAACAGATCAGGGAGAGGTAAATTTTATTGTATCACACTTGTATGAATCTTTCCATTGGGAGTTCCACCGAGATTTGCCCCCTAAATTTCTCCAAACTCTGACTTGACGCGGCAAATTTCCCCGGCTAAAATAGTTCCATTGAATAAACCGCAGGGCGGCTTATTCGCGCGGCGTCTGCCGCGCGATTTTCTTGTTGCCAACGTCCGCCCCGGGATCTTACAGAAAACAGGAAGGTCGGATTTGACCGAAGGAGTGACATGCCGTGACCAAGGAGGGTTTCGACAACCAACAGTATCTTACCATGCAGTCCCAGCACATTCAGGACCGCATTGCCCAATTCGGGGGCAAGCTGTATCTGGAGTTTGGGGGCAAGCTGTTTGACGACTATCACGCCTCCCGCGTCCTGCCCGGCTTCGAACCGGACAGCAAAATCCGGATGCTGGCCCAGATGAAGGACAAGGCGGAGATCGTCATTGTCATCAACGCCGGGGATATTGAGAAGAACAAGATCCGCGGCGATCTGGGCATTACCTATGACAGCGATGTGCTGCGGCTGATCGACGCTTTTCGCGGCTTCGGTCTGTATGTCGGCAGCGTTGTGCTGACACGTTACAGCGATCAGCCGGCCGCAGGGGTGTTCCAAAAGCGGCTTGAATCGCTCGGAGTAAAGGTCTACCGCCATTATCCTATCGCCGGCTATCCGAGCGATATTGCAAAGATAGTCAGTGATGACGGTTACGGCAAAAATGAGTATATCCAGACCAGCCGTTCGCTGGTGGTCGTTACCGCTCCGGGACCGGGCAGCGGCAAAATGGCGACCTGCCTGAGCCAGCTTTACCATGACCATAAGCGCGGTATAAAATCCGGCTATGCAAAGTTCGAGACTTTTCCGATATGGAATTTGCCGCTCAGTCATCCCGTTAATATTGCTTATGAGGCAGCGACTGCCGATCTCGCCGATGTCAACATGATCGACCCGTATCATTTGGATGCATACGGTGTGACCACGGTCAATTATAACCGCGATGTCGAGATATATCCCGTTCTTTCCGCTATGTTTAAGAAAATCAGCGGCGAGTGTCCGTATAAGTCACCGACCGATATGGGAGTCAATATGGCCGGTAACTGCATATTTGACGATGACGCGGTAAGAGAGGCGGCGAAGGATGAGATCATCCGACGCTACTACGAGGCGCTTTGTAATGTCCGCAAGGGTGCATCCGACGATTCCGCCGCGCAGAAGATCGAACTGCTGATGAATACGGCGGGCATTTCGGTTGAAGACCGCCCGGTTGCGACCGCCGCCAATAAAAAAGCGGCTGATACCGAGGCGCCTGCTGCGGCTGTCGAATTGCCTGACGGCAAAATTGTTACCGGCAAAACATCGAAATTGCTCGGTGCGACCTCTGCGATGCTGCTTAACGCGTTAAAGGAGCTTGCCGGCATTGACGACAGCGTCGATCTTATTTCGCACGAGGTACTTGAACCGGTACAGTCGCTGAAGATTGATGTACTGGGCAATCATAATCCGCGCTTACACACCGATGAGCTGCTGGTTGCTCTGTCGATTTGTTCGGTCAGCGACCCCAATGCAAAGGCAGCTATGGATCAGCTCGGCAAGCTGCACCATTGCGACCTGTGAAAGAATTACCGAGGCTCGGTAATTCTTTCACAGGTGGATATAAATGTGCTAAAAAAACTGGGGCTTAATGTCACCTGCGAGCCTGTTTATCAGACCAAAAAACTGTTTCACCGCTGATTGCAAACACAATATATAATACAGTCTAATCGCCGCGATCGTTTAAAAAGATGACGGTCGCGGCACTTTTGTGCCCAATATATGCTATTTCGGAATATATTGTGTTTTTTCGACACTTGTTTTAATATATATTGTGATTTAGCGTCGACATATTTGTCTATTTTATTTAAATAATCTGTTCACAATCGTTTAATATTTACAAAAAGAGTTACAATTGCCTTTTTGCTATTGAAAAACACAATATATAGTGCTATCATTTTTCATGCTGAATGTTATACATACAATATCTGCTGAGTAAAGAGGAGAGGTTTGAAATATGAAGATAATTAAAAGAAACGGTTCTGAGGTGGCTTTTGACATTTCAAAAATCATCGTAGCGATTACAAAGGCTAACGATGTGGTCGACGAAGCGCATCGAATGACTGCTACCCAGATCAAGCGTATCGCCGAGTCGGTCGAGCTTCAGTGCGAGCAGCTTGGACGCGCGCCTTCGGTCGAGGAGATACAGGATTTTGTTGAGCATCAGATCATGGCTCACGGCGCATTCGAGGTTGCCAAACGCTATATTACATACCGCTATACTCGCAGTCTTGTTCGTAAATCCAACACCACCGATGACAAAATACTCAGCCTTATCGAGTGCAATAACGAGGAAGTTAAACAGGAAAATTCCAATAAAAACCCGACCGTCAACAGCGTTCAGCGCGACTATATGGCAGGCGAGGTGAGTAAGGATATCACCAACCGCATACTGCTGCCGCAGGAAATCGTTGAAGCGCATGAGCAGGGAATTATTCATTTCCACGACACCGATTATTATGCTCAGCATATGCACAACTGCGATCTGGTCGACCTTGAAAATATGCTTCAAAACGGCACGGTCATTTCCGGCACCATGATTGAAAAACCGCACAGCTTTTCTACCGCCTGCAACATCGCAACTCAGATAATCGCGCAGGTTGCGTCAAATCAGTACGGCGGTCAATCAATTTCGCTGACCCATTTGGCTCCGTTCGTTCAGATTAGCCGTGAAAAGATTCGCAAAGCGGCAATTGAGGAAATGAAAGAGATCGGCGCAGATATCGACGAGGAAAAGCTGAGCAAGCTGGTCGAGAAACGCCTGCGCGAGGAGATCAAAAAGGGCGTTCAGATGATCCAGTATCAGGTCGTGACTTTGCTCACTACCAACGGACAGGCGCCGTTTGTCACCGTTTTCATGTACCTCAACGAGGCAAAGAACGATCAGGAAAAGGCCGATCTTGCCGTTATTATAGAGGAAGTGCTTCGTCAGCGTTATCAGGGCGTAAAAAACGAGGATGGCGTGTGGATCACGCCCGCGTTTCCGAAGCTTATATATGTTCTTGAGGAGGATAATATCCGCGAGGACAGCAAATACTGGTATCTGACCAAGCTTGCCGCAAAATGTACCGCAAAGCGCATGGTTCCCGACTATATTTCCGAAAAGATCATGCTTCAGAACAAGGTGGACAAAAACGGCGAAGGCCACTGCTACACCTGCATGGGCTGCCGCAGCTTCCTGACGCCTTATGTCGATGAAAACGGCAAGCCGAAGTATTACGGCCGCTTCAATCAGGGCGTCGTTACCGTCAATCTTGTTGATATCGGTATGAGCGCGCACAAGGATATGGATAAGTTCTGGAAAATATTCGACGAGCGTATGGAGCTGTGCCACCGTGCGCTCCAGTGTCGCCATGAGCGACTGACCGGTACTTTGTCCGATGCCGCTCCGATACTGTGGCAGTACGGCGCACTCGCCCGTCTGAAAAAGGGCGAGACCATCGACAAGCTGCTCCACGGCGGATATTCGACCATTTCGCTCGGCTTTGCCGGCCTGTGGGAATGTGTTTATTCCCTCATCGGCAAGAAGCTTACCGAGCCGGAGGGCGAAAAGCTCGGACTTGAAATCATGAAAAAGCTCAATGAGTATACGGCAAAGTGGAAAGCCGCAGAAAACATCGACTATTCACTTTACGGCACGCCGCTCGAAAGCACCACATATAAGTTCGCAAAGTGCCTGCAAAAGCGCTTCGGAATTGTCGAGGGCGTTACCGACAAGAATTACATTACAAACAGCTATCACATCCACGTTACCGAGCCGATCGACGCGTTTGAAAAGCTGGAGCTGGAGTCGAAATTCCAGGCGTTGTCGCCCGGCGGCGCAATCAGCTACGTCGAGGTCCCCAATATGCAGCAGAACCTTGAAGCGGTATTGCAGGTTATGAAATTCATCTATGACCACATTATGTATGCCGAACTGAATACAAAGTCGGATTACTGCCAGTGCTGCGGCTACGACGGCGAGATACAGATAGCCGAGGATGAACACGGCAAGCTGATATGGAGATGCCCGAAATGCGGCAACACCGATCAGTCAAAGATGAATGTTGCTCGCCGTACCTGTGGATATATCGGAACTCAGTTCTGGAACCAGGGCAGAACTCAGGAAATCAAGGAGCGCGTGCTTCATCTTTAATGATCTTATGAAAAAACAGAGGTGAGTCTGTGTAAGTCTCACCTCTGTTTGCAAAAAAGGAACATTTTTATGTATTACGGAGAGATCAAAAACTGCGACATCGCAAACGGAGAGGGTATACGCGTGACGCTTTTCGTTTCCGGCTGTACCAATCACTGTGAAAACTGCTTTCAGCCGCAGACGTGGGCGTTCGACTACGGTCAACCCTTTACACGCGAAACTGAGGACAAGCTGATCGAAATGCTGCGCCCCGCATATGTCAACGGTCTGACATTGCTCGGCGGCGAACCGTTCGAGCCGGACAATCAGCGCGCCTTGCTGCCATTTTTACGGCGCGTGAAAAGAGAGCTGCCCGAAAAGACCGTTTGGGCGTTCAGCGGCTTTACGCTGGATGAGGAATTGTTGCGTGACGGCAGTTATCCTCGGTGCGAGGTGACCGATGATCTGCTCGCACTGGTCGATGTGCTGGTCGACGGAAGATATGTTGAGCGCCTGCATGATATATCACTGCGGTTTCGCGGCTCGTCAAACCAGCGCTTAATTGACATGAATGAGACCCGTCGATGCGGGAAAATAGTGCTTTGGGATAAATAAGAGGTGTTAAATATGATAAATGTAAATGTTAAAAAGTTGAATAAATCGGCTGTTCTACCGACATCCGGCTCGGAGAAGGCGGCAGGCTATGATCTTTACGCATGTATCGATTCCTGCAGTGTGACTGTCGCTCCCCATACAACCGAAAAGATCGGAACCGGACTTGCAATAGCCGTTCCGGACGGCTACTTCGGCGCAATATTTGCTCGCAGCGGACTTGCGACCAAGCAGGGACTGCGTCCGGCTAATTGTGTCGGCGTATGCGACAGCGATTACCGCGGAGAATATATCATTGCGATCCACAACGATACCGATGAGCCGCGCATGATCGAGCACGGCGACCGCATAGCTCAGCTTGTGGTCATGCCGTATCTTGCTGTCGGCTTTACCGAAGTTGACGAACTGGATGAAACACAGCGCGGCGCAGGCGGCTTCGGCAGCACCGGCAAATAAACGGTACTAAAGACCGCTTTTTAACCGAATAAACGAGCAAAAGCAAGCCGATATTTCGACCGATCGAAAATATGGGCTTGCCTTTTTTATGTGCAGCCGGCGATTGGTTACGGGGCAAGGAATAACCGTAGCATAAGGCATCAAGATAAGTCATCAAGTCACAAACAGCAGCATAGCGTGTGTCGTGCAAAAAAACCACCCTGCAAAATGGTGCTGAATTAAGCACATTTGCCGGGTGGTTTTGATTTAATAATACGATAATGTATCAGCCGAGGCTGTTATATCGCCGTATCAGTCACGTTTTTTGCCGTGGAAAGGGCGACCGCCGCCGTTTCTTCTCGGAGGGCGCTGTTCGTCGCTGATGTCGTTTTCAGGCACCATGCCGTCAAGCTCGATAAGAGCGTCGCGGCGTGAAAGATTGATACGATCACGGTCGTCGATATCGGTTACCTTGACCTTGATCTGGTCGCCCACGCTGACGACATCCTCGACCTTTTCGGTGCGCTTAACGTCGAGCTTGGAGATGTGTACCAGTCCCTCAATTCCGGGAGCGATCTCAACGAACGCGCCAAAATCCATCAGACGGGTAACTACGCCGCGGTAGAAGGCGCCGACCTCAGGACCGTTGGCAATCATGCCGATAACTTCCTTTGCGGCCTCTGCCTTTGCAATATCGAGAGTGGAGATGTAAACTCTGCCGTCCTCCTCGATGTTGATGGTGCATTCAAACTGATCCTGCAGCTTCTGAATGACCTTGCCCTGCTTGCCGATGACGTCACCGATCTTTTCGGGATTGATCTGCATGGTGAGCATCTTGGGAGCGTAGGGAGAAAGCTCCGCGCGAGGCTCGGCGATGCATTTGAGCATAACCTCGTCGAGTATATAGTCGCGTGCTTTGTGAGTTTTGTAAA
>USQH01000083.1 GCA_900556765.1 uncultured Oscillospiraceae bacterium | reverse complement strand
GGATTACGGCTTTTCACAGCTTGATACACACGAGCTGTACACGCCGACCGACATCTGGAAAGTTTCCGCAGCAAATACCGGCGACACGCTTGAAGTCGCATTTACTCCGCCGTCTGCCACCCTGCTGCCCGAGATGTTTGACAAAGTGACCTTCAAAACCGAAATGGAACACTTTTTGTTTGCACCTGTCAAAAAGGGTGACCTGCTCGGCAGTGTTACATATTACATCGACGACAACTTGATAGCAAAGGCTGATATTACCGCGGCAAACGACATAGAACAATCGCCGGCAACCGTGATAAAGAAAGATTATATTTACTGGCTCAAACTTCTTTTAGGAACCAAGTAAGGAGAAACATATATGGACGAAAAAATCAGACTGCAAAAATATATCGCCGACTGCGGAATAACCTCGCGCAGAAAGGCAGAGGAGCTGATAAGCACACGTCACGTCAAGGTTAACGGACGCACCGCATCCATAGGTGACAAGGTCGATCCGAGACGCGACCTTGTCACGGTCAGCGGCAAAGCCATTCGACCCACCGCCGAAAAGGTATACATCGTAATCAATAAGCCGCGCGGATACCTGACATCGGTTACCGACGACCGTGACAGAAAATGCGTCACGGAGCTGACAAAGGACATTAAGGAGCGCATTTACCCTGTCGGACGGCTTGACAAGGACAGCGAGGGAATGTTGCTGATGACCAACGACGGCGAGTTTGCAAACATGATGATGCATCCACGCAGCAAGGTCGGCAAGACCTATCGCGTGACCGTTCGCGGTAAAGTGGGCGACGAAACAATCGCAAAGCTGATAAGCGGCGTCGTTCTCGACGACGGCGTAAAAACGCTGCCGTGCGAAGTAGAAATCATCACGGCTGAGGAAGATAGGACGGTAATGTCATTCATCCTGTATGAGGGACGCAACCGCCAGATTCGCCGTATGTGCGAGGCGGTCGGACTGCGCGTAATACGACTCAAACGCACAGCTATCGGTACTATAAAGCTTGGTATGCTGCAAACGGGAAAATGGCGTAATTTGACCGAAAAGGAAATATCAAAACTGCGGAGCATCGCACTCAAGAGCGACAAGGATGACGAGGGCGAGCAGACCGCCAAAAGGAGAAGATAAATAATGATACACGTTCGACCCGCGAACGACGGCGAAATCAAAATGATATTCGGTGAAAATGCACCAAAAGGCGCAAACGCAATGATAGCCGACAACAGCGCTACAAACGAAACTGTCGGTCACTCCGAATTTACCATAACAGACGGCAAATTCATCCTTCTAAACGTAGAACCGGCCGAAAAGGACATTTGGCTGTGCGACCTAATTGCACGCGCGACCATGAACTACGCAGTTAACAGAGGAATACTGACCTGCCGTTTGGGTGAAAACGCACCGAAAAATGCATTTCAACTGCTACGATATATAGAAAACGAAAGCGAAAATGAGATCAATATCATACATTTATTTACAATGTGTAAAAATTGTTCAAAAACCGATCAAAACGCTTGATTAAAGCGAAAAAATGTTGTATAATCAAACAAAATATATACTAAAATTATTATAATGGGGTCAAAGGTTGACTTTCATTATCGGGAGGAATTTAAATGTCAAAGGAATATGCCGCAAATCAACTGCTCAAAGGCATATTTGACGACGGCAGTTTCACCGAGCTTAACAGGCTGACGGAGGACTGCGAGGTCGTTACAGGCTACGGCTGCATCAGCGGCTGTCCCTGCTACGCTTTCGTTCAGAACACCGAAATAAACAACGGCGCCATGGGAAAAATTCAGGCAAACAAGCTTATGAAGCTGTACGATCTTGCCGAAAAGACAGGTTGCCCCGTTATCGGCGTTTACGACTCAAACGGCGGTCATCTCGGTGAGGGTCTCGACGCTGTTGAGGCTTATTCCAAGCTGATAGCAAAGGCTGACAGACTGTCGGGTGTTATTCCGCAGATTGCCGTTATCAAGGGCGTTTGCGGCGCTTCATCCGCTATTTGGGCGCTTTGCAGTGATATCGTTATCGCCGCAAAGGACGCACAGCTTTTCCTTGACAAGTCGGGCAACGACGACAACGGCATTGACAACGGAACTGCTCAGATAGTCGCCGACGACATTAACGACGCTATCGAAAAGGCAAAGCAGATTGTCTGCGCTCTGCCGTCAAACAACCTTTCCGCCGCGCCTATCGCAGACGTTGCCGACGGAGAAAAAAGCAACTGTGGCTGTGTTATCGGCAGCATTGCAGACGCCGGCAGTGTTATACAGCTCGGCAAAAACGAGGATGACTCAGCAAAGACCGCTCTCGCCCGTCTCGGCGGACTGAGCGTCGGCATGGTCGCGGTAAACGGCACCATGAGCATCCGCGACTGCAAAAAGATTGCTTCCTTTATAGGTCTTTGCGACGCATACACAATTCCGATCATCACATTTGTCGACACCGACGGTTTCTGCGGCTGCAACGGTTCACTTAAAGCCGCTGCCGCATTGACAAAGGCCTACACCGACGCGACTACCGCAAAGGTCGCCGTCATTAACGGCAAGGCTTACGGCTCCGCTTTCCTCACATTCGCAGGCAGCGCCGATGAAGTTATCGCAGTAAAAGGCTCGATAGTATCGACCATCGAACCCGAAGCCGCAATGAATATTGCGTACAACGACCGCATTCTCGCCGGAGAGGACAAAGCGGCTCTTCTGACCGAATACATGAACAGCGAAGCTTCTGCCGAAAAAGCGGCTGAGAACGGATTTATAGGCGATATCGTGACCGAGGACGAGCTGAGCGACAAGCTCCGCATACTGCTCGATATGCTGATGTCAAAGCGTGTATCCACTCTCGACAAGAAGCACGCCGTTACTATAATGTAAAAATCACCTGATTGGAGAGATATAAAATGAAACAGTTTAAAATTACCGTAAACGGAAAAGCATACGATGTAGCAGTTGAAGAAGCCGGCAGCGCCGCTTCCGCACCTGTTGCCGCTCCTGCCGCTGCTCCCGCAGCCGCTCCTGTACAGACAGCTCCCACCGCACCTGCGGCCGCCCCTGCCGCTGCTCCCGCAGCCGGTGCTCAGAAGGTAAACAGCCCTATGCCGGGCAACATTCTCGATATCAAGGTAAAAGCAGGCGACACCGTAAAGAACGGCGACACACTACTCATCCTTGAGGCTATGAAAATGGAAAACGAGATCAAAGCTCCTTGCGACGGCACTATTGCCGGCGTTCATGTTAACAAAGGCGACACCGTCGACTCAGGCGCTCTGCTCGTATCCATTAACTAAGTAAAAGGGTGATTGCAAAATGGCAGCTGTAAAAATTACCGAAACCATACTGCGTGACGCTCATCAGTCACTTATCGCTACAAGAATGTCCACCGAACAGATGCTTCCCGCTCTTGAAAAATTGGACAAGATAGGCTATTATTCGCTCGAATGTTGGGGCGGCGCTACCTATGACGCCTGCCTGCGTTTCCTTGACGAGGATCCGTGGGACAGACTGCGCACTATCCGCAAGCACTGCCCGAACACAAAGCTCCAGATGCTTTTCCGCGGTCAGAATATGCTCGGATACCGTCATTACGCCGACGACGTAGTCGAATACCTCGTTCAGAAGTCGGTTGCAAACGGTATTGACATTCTCCGCATCTTTGACGCGCTGAATGATCCGCGCAACCTCCAGACCGCCATCAATGCCGCAAAAAAGGAAAAAGCACACGTTCAGGCGGCCATCTCCTATACCACCGGTCCCGTGTTTGACCTCGAATACTACACCAAATACGCAAAACAGCTTGAAGATACCGGTGCCGACTCAATATGCATCAAGGATATGGCAGGTCTGCTCACGCCTTACCTCACATACGACCTTGTTAAAGCTCTTAAGGAGACCGTTAAAGTGCCTATTCAGGTACATTCGCACTATACCTCAGGTCTCGCGTCAATGGTGCTGATGAAGGCGGTCGAAGCAGGCGCCGACATTATCGACACCGCCCTCTCTCCCCTTGCTATGGGCACATCGCATCCTGCAACAGAGTCTATGGTCGCCGCATTCGCCGGCACAAAGTATGATACAGGTCTTGACATTGAAAAACTCGACGATATTGCAAAGCATTTTGCCGGTCTGAAAGAAGAATATCTGAAGAGCGGTCTGCTCAGCACCAAAGTTATGGGCGTTGACGCAAAAGCTCTTATCTATCAGGTACCGGGCGGAATGCTTTCCAACCTTGTTTCCCAGTTAAAGGAAGCTGGCCAGGAAGACAAGTACCGCGCAGTGCTTGAGGAGATCCCGAGAGTAAGAAAAGACTTCGGTGAGCCGCCGCTTGTAACTCCGTCCTCCCAGATCGTTGGTACACAGGCTGTATTGAACGTTCTTGCCGGCGAGAGATATAAGATGGTTCCGAAGGAGTCCAAGAAGATCATGATGGGCGAATTTGGTAAGACGGTAAAACCGTTCAACAAAGAAGTCCAGAAGAAGATCATCGGCGATGCAACTCCGATCACCTGTCGTCCAGCAGATCTGATCGAGCCGCAGTTACCGAAATTCGAGAAGGAATGCGCACAGTGGAAGCAGCAGGATGAGGATGTATTATCCTATGCTCTGTTCCCGGCTGTAGCAAAAGACTTCTTCGAGTACCGTGAAGCCCAGCAGACAAAGGTTGACCGCAAGGTTGCTGATAAGGAAAGCAAGGCTTATCCGGTATAATTTTGCAGTAAATCTAAATATCAATTGACGAAAAAATGAAGTCCGGCATTTCCGTGAGGAGGTGCCGGACTTTTTATGCGCACTTTTTTAATTTTTCATTAAGAAAATGCGGCAATATTTGGAATTTGTGTGAAGTTTCCCATACGCAGTTGACAGGAAAGTCCATTTGTCTTTATAATGGGTATGATGTCGGTTTTCTGCTGAAATTTCATAAAACCGGCAGTGGGAGAAAAAAAAACATGACAAAAAGACAAAAAAGAATTCTGGCACTGATGTTCGGCGCAGTTCTTAGGTGACTGTGCAGGCCGCGCCGGAACAATGATATCCGGACTTTCAAGTGCCTATGCGGCAACGGGTTCGGCGACAGTAAATGCCACGACCCTGAACGTGAGAAGTACGCCGGGGACAACGGGGGCTATCGTAAAAAAACTTGCATATGGGGCAGCGGTTACGGTTGTCTCCGAGACTGCGGGATCAGATGGAAAGATCTGGTATAAAATCAAATTTTCTTCCGGTTCCGGGACACAGGAAGGTTATGTCCGTTCAGACTTTATTAAATTCCCGGTATCCTACAGCTACGATTCTAATTTTGAAAGCTATTTGAGCAGTCAGGGATTTCCGGAAAGCTATAAGGCATCCCTGCGCACACTCCACACGGAACATCCGACCTGGGTCTTTCAGGCACAGAAGACCGGACTTAACTGGAGTGATGTGATGGAAGCTGAAGGAGCGGTTGGAACAAATCTGGTATCTAAGGCCAGCATTTCATCCTGGAAGTCCACGGATTACGGTGCCTATGACTGGAATTCAGGTAACTGGACCGGTTTTGATGGTGCATCCTGGGTGGCTGCATCAAAGGATATCGTTGCCTATTATATGGATCCGCGTAATTTCTTAAATGATACCTATGTGTTCCAGTTCCTGCATCACGCTTATGACAGCAACGCCCAGACGAGAGAGGGACTGACAAGCCTGATCACGGGAACATTTCTGGAAAAGACACCGGATGAGACAACGTCGGCCCAGAGTGTTCAGGAGACATCGGGAGCTGGAAACACAGGAACCGTGAATCATAACACGGGCACAGAAACATCCGGCAACCTTCAACAGGGTGAAAACTACGGACCGGGAATGAATTCTGGTACATCGAATGGAAGTCCTTCGGGAAACGTCACCGGTAGTTCCGGAAACGGAAGTCAGGGTGTGAGCCTCGAGGGACCGGGATCCGCAGTGAGTTCCACGATCAGCCAGAGAAAAATGTATACAACGGCACTTCCTGAGGTGGAGTATGGTCCGGGAATGGACGCGTCTGCCATCACCGATGACAATACCGGCGCGTCAAACACTTCACCGGTACCGACGGGACAGACTTATGTGGATATTATTATGAAGGCGGCGGCCCAGACTGGCGTCAACCCGTATGTTCTCGGCGCGATGATCCTTCAGGAACAGGGGACTGGAAAATCAGGAAGTATTTCCGGAAAGACCGCCGGTTATGAAGGCTTCTATAACTTTTTTAATATCGGCGCTTTTGCGTCGGGATCCATGTCCGCGGTCACAAGAGGTCTCTGGTATGCATCCCAGTCGGGAAGTTACGGCAGACCATGGAATTCCATTGAGAAG
>USQH01000082.1 GCA_900556765.1 uncultured Oscillospiraceae bacterium | reverse complement strand
TATCGGGGATATCATCGGGAGTTATTTTGCCGTCGGAAACGTACAGCAGCGTGCCCGCCATTATCCGCACCATGTTGTACAAAAAGCCGTCGGCGGTGACAGAAAAAATCACCTCGTCGCCGTTTCGCGTTACCGATGCATCGGTAACGCACCTTATCTTGTCCTCGACCGACGAGCCGGACGAACAAAACGCGGAAAAATCGTATTTTCCGAGAAAATGCTGTGCGGCGCTGTTCATCAGCCGATCGTCAAGCCGGTGCTTTACATGAAGCGCGTATCCGTCATAAAACGGGTTACGGTAATCGGAATCGTACATTCTGTAAATGTAGTTTTTCCCCTTGCAGCAATAGCGCGCATGAAAATCCGGCGCTACCGTCTCGCATCCGTAAACGGCAATATCGCGCGGCAAATGAGCGTTCAGCGCAGATATCAGTCGTTTGTCCGAAATGTCTTTTTGAATATCAGTATGACAGCAGAACATATCGGCATGAACGCCCGAATCGGTACGGCTGCATCCGGTAACCGTCGCGCGGTAACCGAGCACTGCCTCGACCGCGTCCTGAAGTCTCGACTGAACGGTAACGGCGTTGTTTTGAACCTGCCAGCCGTGATAAGCAGTACCGTCAAAACGGATAGTCAGCATGACCCGTCTCAAAACAACACCCCCTTTGACAATTCATTCGACAATTTAAATTATATAAGTTATATAAGCAAATAAACCCGTATTCTTTTTTTACACTATCGGAAATATACGCAGCAGTATTACCGCCGCAAGCAGTGCGGCCGATGCCAATATCAGCATCCAGTCGCGTACCGCCATATGAAGCTGTTTCATTTTCGTTCGATTAGTACCGCCGTTGTAGCAGCGACATTCCATTGCCTTTGCCAGATCGTCGGCTCGCCGCACCGATGAAAAGAGCAACGGGATCAGTATCGGCAGCAGTGCTTTTATTCGTTTGATAATTCCGCCCGACTCCATGTCGGCGCCTCTTGCTTTTTGTGCCGACATGATCTTATCAGTCTCCTCAATCAGCGTCGGAATAAAGCGCAATGCGATCGACATCATCATAGCAAAGGTATGCACCGCGTTGCCCAATCCGATGAATTTCAGCGGTGAAAGCAAGCGCTCGATCGCGTCGGTAAGCTCGCTCGGTGACGTGGTGTATGTCAAAGCAGAGCTGATAATAAGAAGAAGGAAAATACGAATCGCTATAAACAAAGCGCGTTCGATGCCCTCGGAATAAATCCTGATGAATTTCCAGCTTAAAAGCGGGTCGCCCTCGCCCGTTATATAGAATATATTCAGCACTGATGTCAGTATCAGGACTGGCCAAATCGCCTTGACCGTTTTAAGATACATTTTGAACGGAATACGCGTCAGCAGTACGGTTAAAAAGCAAAACGCCGCGCACACACCGATGGAAACAAAGCTGTCGGCAAGGAAAATAACGACTATCAGCGCGATGGTCAAAACCAGTTTCACCCGTGGATCGGCGCGGTGAATAACCGATTTGGCGGGGAAATACTGACCTATGGTTATATTGCTCAGCATACTCCGTCACCGCCCTTTACCAGCCGCATGATCGCGGCGTGCGCCTGCTCGACAGTAAGTATATCGTCAGGCAGATCGGCTCCGCGCGCTTGCAGTGCCGAAACGATCTGCATAACCTTCGGAACGGCAAGACCCATTTTTTCGAGCTGCTCGCGGTGCGAAAAGACCTGCGCCGTTTTGCCCTGCATTTCAAGTCTGCCTTCATTCATGACAAGCACGTTGTCGGCAACTCTGGCCACGTCCTCCATTGAATGGGAGACAAGCAGTACTACGGCGTTTTCACGCCGCTGATATTCGGTAATACAGGCAAGCAGGGTGTCCCTGCCCTTTGGGTCAAGTCCTGCCGTCGGCTCGTCCAATATCAGCACTCTCGGACGCATTGCAAGCACGCCGGCGATCGCCGCGCGGCGCTTTTCACCGCCCGAAAGATCGAACGGGGATTTACTAAGCAGCGGATGCGGCAATCCTACCGTATCGGCAGCCCACATTACGCGTTCGTTTATCTCGGCATCGGAAAGTCCGAGATTTCGCGGGCCGAAAGCGATATCCTTTTCGACCGTTTCGTCAAAAAGCTGGTACTCCGGATACTGAAAAACCAGTCCGACCTTAAACCGCACTTTGCGGATGTCCTCATCCTTTGACCATATGTCGGCGTCATCGACATATACGGTGCCTGAGGTTGGCTTTATCAATCCGTTTAAGTGCTGTATAAGGGTCGATTTGCCCGAACCGGTGTGGCCGATTATGGCCGTCAGACCGGGCTCGTTTATTTCGAAATTAACATCGGTGATTGCCGCTATGCGAAAGGGAGTCCCTTCGCCGTAGGCATAGGTCAATCCCTGAGTCTTCAGAATAGACAATTATTTTTCCTCCAAATCAAGCACCTTTGACAGTGCCGTGACACATTCATCGACATCAAGTACATCGGTGCTGATATCAACACCGGACTCGCGAAGCAAATTGGCAAGCTCGGTAGGCTGCGGCACGTCCAGACCGACAGATTTCAGCTTATCAACATGGGAAAACACCTGACGCGGTGTGCCGTCGAGTATCAGTTCGCCCGAATCCATCACAATCACGCGGTCGGCAAGCGCCGCCTCGTCCATGTAATGAGTGATCAGCACTATCGTCATGCCCTTTTCGCGGTTGAGCCGCTGCACCGTTTCGATAACCTCGCGGCGGCCGCGCGGATCAAGCATCGCCGTCGGTTCGTCAAGCACGATACATTCCGGCTGCATGGCAAGCACTCCGGCGATAGCGATACGCTGCTTTTGACCGCCGGACAGCTTGTACGACGCGTGCAAACGGTAGTCGTACATTCCGACCGAGCGAAGTGCCGAATCGACCCTTTCGCGGATCTCCGACGGTTCGACGCCGAGGTTCTCGGGTCCGAACGCAACATCCTCCTCGACGATCGAGGCAACGAGCTGATTATCGGGGTTCTGAAACACCATGCCGACCGTGCGGCGTATGTCAAACTCGCGGCTTTCGTCCGCGGTATCCATGCCGTTAACGGTAACCGTGCCTTCCGACGGCTTATCAAGTCCGTTTAGCAGCTTTGCCATGGTCGATTTGCCAGAGCCGTTATGGCCGAGCACGGCGGTAAACGAGCCGCGCTCGATGCCGAGTGAAATGCCGTGCAGTACGGGTACCGGCTGATCGTCATCGCCGATATATGCAAATACCGTATTTTTTAATTCGATGATATTGTCCAATTTCAAAACATTCCTTTATTTTTCCGCAAGCCACGCGGCTGTGTTTCCGCACGGCAGAACAAGGCCGCTTTCGGTGACCGGCAGTCCTATCTCGTCACAGGTTACGGTGCCGCGTCCTTTTGCTACCAAAGTGGAGAGCATATAACCCATAACGCTCGGCGACAGTCCGGTCGTGTATGAATTGAGCAGGAAGAAAAGCGGATCGTCGGACATTAACTGCGCGCAAAGTCCGAGCAAATCCCATAGCTGCTCCTCCAGTTTCCATATCTCGCCGCCGGGGCCTCTGCCGTATGACGGCGGATCCATTACGATACCGTCGTACTTATTGCCACGGCGGATTTCGCGCATAACGAATTTTTTGCAGTCATCAACCAGCCATCTCACAGGCTTATCGGCAAGGCGGCTCGCAACGGCGTTATCCTTTGCCCACGCGACCATTCCCTTTGACGCGTCGACATGGGTAACGTTCGCTCCTGCGGCGGCACAGGCAAGCGTGGCGGCACCTGTGTATCCGAAAAGATTGAGCACGCGCACATTACCGCCGCGGCGGCGTATGAGGTCACTCATCAAGTCCCAGTTCACCGCCTGCTCGGGAAACAGTCCCGTGTGCTTGAAACCCATAGGCTTTAAATTAAATTGCAGCTCTCCGTAGCGCACCGTCCAAACGTCCGGCACCTTTTTGTACCGTTCCCACTGACCGCCTCCCGATGACGAACGGTGGTATCGCGCGTGTGCATTATACCACAGTGGATTTTTCCGCTCGGTGTTCCAAATTATCTGCGGATCGGGGCGAATAAGTATGATATCACGCCATCGCTCCAACCTCTCTCCGGCGGAGGTATCTATCAGTTCGTAATCGTCAAAACCGCTTACTGCTCTCAAAGTTTTTCCGTTCCTTCCGAATACGGCGCCGCAAATGCTATCGGTGCCGCAGTCATTTTTCTGTATATCGTTGCAAAGCTCGGGATAAAAACCCCGACAGGAAGTTTATTTTATTTTTCCGTCCAGTCGGTCGGCAACGACATCGGCAATGCCCTTTGCAAGCTGCCCGATCTGTTCAATATCGCGTCCCTCAAGCATTACGCGAACGAGCGGCTCGGTACCTGAAGCACGAACCAAAACGCGTCCGTCATCACCGAGGACGACCTCTGTGTCAAATATAACCTTTTTGATATCCTCGTCTTCAAAAAGAAACTCTTTTTTGTCGTTGTCGACCACGATGTTTACCAACACCTGCGGATATACGTTCATGATCGAAGCAAGCTCGCTGAATTTTGCGCCGGTGCGTCGAACGGCACAAAGCAACTGCACCGCAGTAAGCTGACCGTCTCCGGTTGTAGCGAAATCGTGGAAAATAACGTGTCCCGACTGCTCGCCGCCGATCGAAAGGTCATGCTCCTTCATACATTCGAGGACATATCGGTCGCCGACCTTTGTTTTTTCGACCGAAATGCCGTATTCCTCCGCGAACTTGAAAAAGCCCATGTTGGACATAACGGTGACAACCGCTTTATTTTGACGCAAACAGCCGCGTTCTTTCATATCAAGGGCACATATGGCGATTATCTTATCGCCGTCAATGATCTCGCCGTTTTCGTCGACGGCAAGGCATCGGTCGGCGTCACCGTCGAACGCAAAGCCTCCGTCCAGTCCGTTTTCGCGGACAAAACGCTGTAAATTCTCCATATGCGTGGAGCCGCAACTGTCGTTAATATTAACGCCGTTCGGTCTGTCGGCAAGAACCGATACTTCGGCGCCGAGCATGGTGAACAGCACCTTTGCCGTCTCGCTCGCCGAACCGTTTGCACAGTCGAGGGCAATTTTCATTCCGTCGAAGCGAACATCGGCAGTTGACATAACATACTCGATATAATCGGCTGCCGCGTCCTCGGCGGTCGACACTCTGCCGATATCGCCGTGGGTAGGAGCAGGATGCCCCTTATCCGGACGGGATACGATCTCCTCGATCTCGTCCTCCAAACTGTCGGGCAGCTTGTAACCGTCACCGCTGAACAGCTTGATACCGTTGTATTCGCACGGGTTATGCGAAGCGGAAATCATTATTCCTGCGTCGCAGCCGTACTTTTGTACCAAATACGCCACCGCAGGGGTCGGCACGACTCCTGCAAGCAGCACATCGGCTCCGACCGAGCAAAGACCGGCAGAAAGCGCCGACTCAAACATGTTGCCGGAGGCGCGGGTATCCATGCCGATAAGCACCTTCGGGCGTGTCGTCTGCTCAGCGAGCACCATTGCCGCGGCTCTGCCTATGCTCATAGCCAGCTCGGCGGTAAGCTCAGTGTTCGCAACGCCGCGAACACCGTCGGTTCCAAACATTCTTGCCATAAATTATCCTCCGAAATAAAGGTTTGTGTAGTTTTTACATTCTCTTACACGACAGCCGCAAACCAAGCCGCAACCGTTGCAGTATTCATCATTCAACACATCTTAATACAGCGACTGCTGCCCCTTTTGCACCAGTCCTAAGTGGTCATAGGCGAGTGACGTCACACAGCGTCCTCTCGGCGTTCGCATCAAAAAGCCGATCTGCATCAGATACGGTTCATAAACATCCTCGATGGTGACCGATTCCTCGCCGAGTGCCGCCGCAAGAGTCTCCACTCCGACCGGACCGCCGCCGTAAAAGTTAATTATCGTCGTCAGCATACGGCGGTCAAAATCGTCCAATCCCAACTCGTCGATTTCCAACCGGTCGAGCGCGTCACGCGCTATGCGCTCGTCAACAACTCCGCTGTGCATGACCTGCGCTACATCGCGGGTGCGCTTTAACAGGCGGTTTGCAATTCGAGGTGTTCCGCGCGACCTGGAGGCTATCTCAAGCGCTCCGTCGCGGTCGATAGGTACGCCGAGCACACCGGCAGAGCGTATAACGATATCCGCCAACTGCTCGGGCGTATACAGCTCCAAACGCAGCTGTACGCCGAAGCGGTCACGCAGAGGCGCCGCAAGCTGACCCGAACGGGTGGTAGCGCCGACCAGCGTAAAACGAGGTATATCCAGCCGTATCGAGCGGGTCGCCTGACCCGTACCTACCATGATATCAATGGCGTAATCCTCCATCGCCGGATAAAGCACCTCCTCCACCTGACGGGGAAGTCGGTGTATTTCGTCAATAAACAGCACATCGCCCGGCGACAAATTGGTCATCAGCGACGCCAGATCTCCCTGCCGCTCAATGGCAGGGCCGGAGGTCACGCGCAGATTAACGCCCATTTC
>USQH01000081.1 GCA_900556765.1 uncultured Oscillospiraceae bacterium | reverse complement strand
TGTGGATGAAGCGTTGTCTTTCATCGATAGTCATGCCATTCCTTTGGATGCGGTAAGCGTGTCTGCTTTAAATTTGGATGCAAACATCATAACTATTGCCGCACTTGGAGCAGCAGCGGGAATAACGCATGAAGTCAGCAGTGTTCCGGTCATTCCAATACACCTGAATATCGCAAGGCAGATTAGCGGCACTGCAATAAGCCGCACCAACACTGAGACAAGCATCGGCAGGTCACTTTTTTTGAGACTGAACGGCGCGCATGACAAATAATAACCTATAACGATCATCGCAAGCGGTGTGTTAAGCGACGACATGTATCCTACGGGGATGGAAATTACATCGGGCAGCTTCAGCTTTGCAAAGAATATTGCAAAACCAATCGCCGTGCCGATGACGCCGGGATTAACGAGCACGGATTTTATGCTGAATTTGCCGCCGAACATTGAATAAGACACCGTCCATACAAAGATGTTGAATATCGCAAGATAGACGGAAACAAGAAATACGCCGTGACTGCCAAGCAGTGCTTCGGTCATCGGTATGCCCATAAATCCGCAGTTGGACAGTGCAACCGTGCATATAAGCGTCGTGCGTGTGCTTTTCTCCTTTTTGCGGAAAATGAGTGCGCCGAGGATGAATCCGATAATATGTGTGAAAACAGCGCAAGCGGCGGATATCAGCAGTTCGTTAACCGAGTTTTCGTTGAATTCCATACATTCAAACGAGCTGATGATGACGCACGGCGTGACTATGTACAACAAAATATTTGTTATCTGCGCCGCTCCGTTTTCGTTTATCATTTTTGCTTTCGAAATAATAAAACCGACGGCGATCATTATAAAAAGAATGAGCACCTGAAAACTGACGGTGCCCATATAGCTGAAAAATTCGATCATAACGGTGCGCGCCCTCCGAATAGTATAATAATGAAAAATCACATAATAATGCCATTTTACATCATGCACGCGTAATATTCAATATAAAAATCACAGACGCAGTGCGACTTGAATAACTCGGCGGTTAATGATTATCGCAAACAGGCTTACCGCCACCCAAAGGAGAGAAAAAGGCAGACACACCTGACCGTAAAGGTTGAGCGGCGCCGATGAGTAATCCCACACGCCCATTTTGAACCAGACATTGAATATCAGCCCGAATACCAGTTCCACACAGGTTATAACGATGCCTCCGAGCAGTGCCAGCAATAATATGTTGACCCTGTCGCGCAGCATATTGTCGAGTAAAACAATGACGGTGAAGCAAATTCCGCCGGCAACCACCATGCTCGGATGAGTGTGACCGCGGTAAACGACCTCCAGCAGACCGTAGCAAATTCCTCCGATAAAGAATATCATTGAATATTTAATAATAAACTGCAGTTTTTCCGTGTCGGACACCCGCTTTCATTCTGTATGTGCTTATTTTGCACAGATAATGCGTCTTTATCAGTTAAAAACTGCTTTACATAATAACATTTCGGTGATATAATCAAAGTGTATGTTTTGATGTATTATCTGCTGCTAAATCGGATAAAATAATCGTATGTTTTTAACATCCGAGAGGTGCAGATGATGAAAAAGAAAAACAACGCAGTTTCAGCGGACGACAACAAGAACGATTTGCCGCCGGAGGTAGATACCCGACCCGATCGGTCTGACGGTTCCGACGGCGACAACACGCGCGAGGCAATGTCAATTGACCAGATAGAAGCCATACGGCAGAGCGGCTCGGTCACAACCGTCAGCCGCCGCGGAGTTATCCACTGCCTGACCGTTATCGGTCAGATCGAAGGGCACTATATCCTGCCGTCGCAAAACAAAACGACAAAATACGAGCATGTCATTCCGCAGCTCGTCGCCATCGAGGAGGACGAGGAGATTGAGGGACTGATAATCATACTGAACACTGTCGGCGGCGACGTGGAGGCAGGTCTGGCAATAGCCGAGCTTGTCGCCGGAATGAGCAAGCCGACCGTATCATTGGTGCTCGGCGGCGGACATTCGATCGGCGTGCCGCTTGCGGTTTCGGCGCGTATGTCTTTCATCGCTCCGTCGGCGACTATGACCGTTCATCCTGTGCGAATGAGCGGACTTGTCCTCGGCGTGCCGCAGACGCTGTCGTATATTGACAAAATGCAGGAGCGCATAACCCGTTTTGTCACCGACAATTCAAATATCAGCAACGAAAAATTTCGCGAGCTGATGATGAAAACCGGCGAGCTTACCACCGATATGGGTACGGTACTTGACGGCGCCGCAGCGGTGGAGGTCGGACTTGTCGACCGTCTCGGCAGTCTGTCGGACGCACTCGAAGCTCTTTACGACATGATAGCACAACGTAGGGCAGGCGAGAAGAAATGATGCTTTATACAATTGTTCCCACCGAACTTGTCATGCTTCGCCCTGAGCAGCTTGCCGCCGACTGCAAAAATGAACAACCGCAGGCAATACTGTCAACCAATCCGCGCGATTTTTCAGCCGCGACGCGCATAGAGATCCGCAAATGACCTTTGCGGAAATACATAATAAAGGGAGTTTTATGCTTTGCTTTTCCTTGAAATACTTAAATCCATCCTGTTCGGAATTATCGAGGGCATAACTGAGTGGCTGCCGATATCCAGCACAGGCCACCTTATCCTTGCCGAGCAGTTTGTATCGTTTTCGGGACTGGGCGACGACTTTTGGTCGATGTACGAGGTGGTCATACAGCTTGGAGCAATCATGGCTGTTGTAACTATGTTTTGGAGCCGGCTGTGGCCTTTCCGTTTTAAGGGCGGTTTTGCGGTAAAGAAAAGCACCATGCATATGTGGTACAAGGTGCTTGTTGCCTGCGTGCCGGCTGCGGTCATAGGACTGCTGGTGGATGACTTTATCGACGAACATTTGTACAGATGGTATGTCGTCGCTTTGGCGCTTATCGTTTTCGGCGTTCTCTTTATTTTTGTTGAAAACCGTAATAAGAAAAAAACGCCGACTGTTAATTCAATCAGCGAAATAACATATAAGCAGGCGCTTATCATCGGCGTTTGGCAACTTATCGCCGCTGTTTTCCCCGGAACGTCTCGTTCCGGCTCGACTATTATCGGCGCGCTGCTGCTCGGAATTTCGCGTAAGACCGCCGCCGAATTTACATTTTATCTTGCCGTTCCGGTAATGTTCGGAGCAAGCCTGCTGAAAATAGCAAAATTCGGATTTGCCTTTACCAGCGCGCAGCTCGCGGTGCTGATAGTCGGTATGCTTGTTTCCTACATAGTTTCTGTCATAGTTATCAAATTTCTGCTCGGATATATCAAAAAACACGATTTCAAGGCGTTCGGCTGGTACCGTATCGTCCTCGGAATCATTGTCATACTTTATTTCATTCTCAGCCCCGCGGCATAAGGGAAATATCGGTAAAATCATCGGAGGTTAAAAGAAAAAATGGCAGCTAAAAAACCTGCACCGCCGAAATCAAAATCAAGGGCGAAAAAAAGCAAACAGAGCAATTCATACATAGTGCCGATCGTCCTGTTTGCCGTTGCCGTGTTTTTGGAGGCTCTTGCAATCATACCTCAAGAGGACGTTGCCGTATGGAACGCACTGCATAATTTTTTACAGTCGTTTTTCGGCGTTTTGGCGTACATATGGCCGTTGTATCTCGGATATGCGGCGGTACTGCTTTCGCTTGAGTCATATGACGACAGGCGCGTAAAACCGCTGGCTTACTGTGCGGCGGTACTTGTCTTTATCGGCGCTGCGATCGATGTTTTTGGTCCGGTAAAGAGCGCGGATTACTGGCAGCATATAGGCATGTCGTATACGACCGAAGGCTTTTTCCGAGCGGGACTTCTCGGCGCCTTTGTCGGTCACCCGTTTTACGCCGTCGCCGGAAAGATCGGCTCGCGAATTATCTTTATACTGCTGATATTCGTATTTTTAATGATACTTACTCGCACCACTCTTGCAAAGCTGATGATCGGTGCGCGTAAGCCGGCGGAACGCATTAAATTGGCGGCGACCGACCGCTATATGGAGCATAAACAGCGCCGTGAGGAGATGCGTCAGGCCTATCTTGATGCCGATAACGACTATGAGACAGACGACAGTGAGATTAACGGTAAGCCGTCGGACGACAGGGTCGATCTGCGCTTTCCGTACGATATACCGCTTTCGGGCGAAAAGGTGCGAGAGTCGGAGATGCCGCCTGCGCGCGATCCCGAGGAGGTACATAGCAAGCGGCGCCGAGTGGTCGATTCGTATAAAAAGGACGACGTACTCGATAATATGCCCGATCCGACCGCCGATGCACACAGACGCCGCGAGGAAGATGAGACAGCGGATGAGACGGAAAATGACAGGTATTCCGGCGGCGTTATTGACGAAGAACTGCTTAAAAAGCTCGATGAATCGGTTGAGGTCATTTACGCAGATAAAAAATCCAAAACAACCGGCAGCGGCATAAAGATAGGCGACGATCAGGATGCGGAAGACGGCGCCCCCGAGTACCGTTTTCCGCCGATAGATTTGCTCAAACCGCCGTCGGCGGACTCCTCCGTCGATATTCGCAGCGAGCTTACCGCTAACGCCGAAAAGCTGGTCGATACACTGCGTTCATTCGGCGTCGAGACGCGAATAATCAACATCAGCCGCGGTCCTTCGGTCACACGGTACGAACTACAGCCTGCCGCAGGTGTTAAGATCAGCCGCATTACCAATCTTGCCGACGATATTGCTCTTAATCTTGCCGCCGCAGGTGTGCGTATTGAAGCACCGATCCCGAATAAGGCGGCGGTCGGTATCGAGATACCCAATAAAGTCCGCACGACGGTCGCTCTGCGCGAACTGATAGAGTCGAAAGAATTTGCCGACGCCCAAAGCAAGGTTACCGGCATACTCGGCAAGGATATTTCGGGCGCAAACTGCTTTATGGACATTGCAAAAATGCCGCACGTCCTTATCGCAGGTACGACCGGCTCGGGTAAATCGGTGTGCTTAAACTCGCTTATTATGAGCATCCTTTACAAGTCGACCCCCGACGAGGTCAGAATGCTGATGATTGACCCGAAAGCGGTCGAAATGATGGTTTACAACGGTATTCCGCATTTGCTCGTGCCCGTGGTTTCCGATCCGCGAAAGGCGGCGGGCGCGCTCGGCTGGGCAGTGACCGAAATGACCCACAGATATAAGATACTCAGCGACAACGGCGTACGCAATTTGGATGCGTACAATCAGCTCGCCGCAAAGAGCGACACGCTCACGCCGCTGCCGCAGATAGTAATATTCATCGACGAGCTTGCCGACCTGATGATGACTGCACCGAATGAGGTGGAAGACTCCATCTGCCGTCTTGCACAAAAGGCGCGCGCCGCAGGAATGCACCTCGTTATCGCCACTCAGCGTCCGTCGGTCGATGTTATCACAGGACTTATTAAGGCTAATATACCATCGAGAATCGCTCTGACGGTATCGAATCAGGTCGACTCCCGCACTATTATCGACATGGCAGGCGCCGAGCGGCTGGTCGGACGCGGAGATATGCTTTACTATCCGGTCGGTATTGCAAAACCTGTACGTATTCAGGGCTGCTGGGTTTCCGACAGCGAGATCGAGTCTGTGGCTGAATTTTTGAAAAAAGGTCAGACCAACGAGTATGACGACGAGATACAGCAGGAGATCGAGCGTCAGGCGGCGCAGGAAAAGGGCAAAAAAGGCTCTGCCGCCCAGTCGAATGATGACAACGCAGGCGATTTCGACGAAATGCTGCCCGCCGCCGTTGAGGTGGTTATCGAGGCAGGACAGGCATCCACATCTCTGCTCCAGCGAAAGTTGAAGCTCGGATACGCCCGTGCCGCGCGAATTGTTGACCAGCTTGAGGCAAAGGGTGTTGTCGGACCATACGAGGGATCAAAACCGCGCAAGGTTCTGCTGACAAAGGCTCAGTGGATGGAAATGCAGGCAATGGGTACAGATGAACAATTGGCTGAAGAGGAATAAAACGCTTATCGCCGCTCTTATGGCGGCGGTTTGCGTTATTTGCGGTTCAATATCGCTTGCCGACAGGTGGGATGATGTTTATCTCGCCGTCGGGCTGATGACGAAAGCCGACGACGGCGATTTCGTGCGGTTTGCCGATGTAGGACAGGGCGACTGTACGGTCGTCCAGAGCGGCGGTAGGGCAATGCTTATTGACGTCGGTGACAAGGCACATGCCGCGCAGGTTTACAACTACCTGCGCTCGCTCGGTATACGCGAGCTGGACTGTGTTATCGTGACACATCCGCACTCCGATCACATGGGCGGGCTTGAGTATTTGTGTGAGCATATGTCGGTCGGCAGTGTTTATATTACCGAGAGATCTCCGTCTGAAAATAATGACCTCATCATATATGAATCCGTTTTGAGCAAAACAGATTATGATGTACGCCCCACAGAAACATTGAACGATTTTGAGTTTGGCGATTTCAATGTAAACGTTGCTTATTTTGACAGTTCGGCATACGACGAAAATGACCGTTCGGCGGTGATACGTCTTGTCTGCGGCGGATATTCGTTTCTTGTAACAGGTGATATAACCTCGGCGGCAGAGCAAAAAATA
>USQH01000080.1 GCA_900556765.1 uncultured Oscillospiraceae bacterium | reverse complement strand
GGTCTTGTGGGTGGTGGTGGTCACCACGCCGGCATAGGGGATGGGGGAGGGATGGACCCCGGCGGCCACAAGGCCCGCGATGTGAGCCATATCCACCATCAGATAGGCGCCCACGGCGTCGGCGATCTCCCGAAATCTGGCGAAATCCAGAACGCGGGGATAGGCGCTGGCGCCGGCCAGGATCAGCTTGGGCCGGCAGGTCTTGGCAAGCTCCATCACCTTGTCGTAGTTGATGACCTCCGTGTCGTCCTCCACGCCATAGGGCACGATGTTGAAATATTTGCCGGAGATGTTGACGGGGCTGCCGTGGGACAGGTGACCGCCATGGGCCAGACTCATGCTCAGCACCGTGTCGCCGGGCTGGAGCAGGGCCACGAAGGCCGCCAGGTTGGCGTTGGCGCCGGAGTGGGGCTGGACATTGGCATAGCTGCAGCCGAAGAGCTGGCAGGCCCGCTTGCGGGCGATCTCCTCGGTGATGTCCACGGCGTAGCAGCCGCCGTAGTACCGCTTGCCGGGATAGCCCTCGGCGTATTTGTTGGTCAGTACCGAACCCATAGCCGCCATGACCGCAGGGGAAACGAAGTTTTCCGAAGCGATCAGCTCAATATTTGACTGCTGACGCTTAAGCTCAAGAGCCATTGCGTCCGCGACCTCTTTGTCGTACTTTCCGACGAAGCCGATGCTGTCGATGTAATCACTATACATTTTTCATTCTCCTTTTTGCTTTAAAATTCTATTCACTGATTTTTGCAAACTGATTAAAATGATGACTGATAATTTATTTAACACTGTTCATCAGAGCGTCAAGAGCGTTCTCGTCTCTGCCGTCGGTCGGCTTGCTGTATTTTTCGAGCGACCAACGGATTTCATACTCGGCGGTTTCACCCGGAGCCTTGTCATGAATGACGCTGAGAGTTTCCAGTTCTAGCACAAGGCTGTTGGTATAGGTTTCGAATGAAACGCCGCCGTCGGGATATTCGCCGTCCTTTATGTAGTCGTAACGGCAGACGAAAAGGTCGTCGCCGTGCAGATATGCCGCAGTACCGCTCGTGTTGTCGGAGCCCATTTTGAAGGCACCGGGCTTTGCCTGCGGATTTTGGCGAACGGTCATGTATTTCCTTCCGAAGTAGAAACGCTCGTCGGTGACGTTGGTGTAGGGCCAGAGAGTGATCTTGCGGTTGGGCAGCAGTCCGGTGTCGTCGGTATTCTGCGGTATTATCTCCAGTCCGCCCTGATTCATTACGGTAACGCCCCACAGAGCAAACTGACGGTTTTTATCGCCGGTGTTGGTTACTCTGTGAATGATTCGCATATCGTTGCTGTCCTCGGACATTTCCAGCTCTGTCTGCATCTGAATTTTGTTTCCGAGCTGCTCACGGGGAGTGAATACCGCGCCGTTTTCGGTGTACTCGAAAGCGACCTCGTCGTTGTCGGGATAGTATGTTTCGGGCGCGCTTTCGGGAGTTATCCACAGTCTGTGACCGCCGTAGAGATACCATTTTGCACCCTCGTAAAAATAACGGTCGTACGCTTCGCCGCCGTTGACCGAGCGTCGGTCAAGATCGTTGAACAGCACATTTTCGCCTCCGCAGTAAGCAAAGCGGATGATACGCGGACCGACATCAACGGTGACGTATGCCTCGATAGTGCCGTTGCTGATTTTTACACAGCGGCCGTAGTTTTCATAGCTTTCGATAATTGATTTTGTTATTGGCATGGTTATAGTCTCCTTATCCTTATATCATAATTATCTTATCGGTCATTTCCTTGCCGCAGGGCAATTTTTTCGGCGTCATCAGCCAGTAAAGATCGGTCGCCCTGCATTCCAATGAAAACACATCAAACGCCCGTTTGTCAAGTGCCGACAGGTCTTTTGCCTTGGTCACTATGGGCAGTGACGCGCTTTTTTTCATTATTCCAAGTATTTTGCGCCCGGTCTCGTTTGCGCCGAGTACCCGAATATACGGTACGCCGCCGTTGCATATTCGCTCGCTTATTCCGAGGTATGCGGCGAGCAGTATGCGCCGTATGCGAGCCAGCGTGTATCGCTTTGACTTAACTGCGGCGGCAATTGAGTCGATCGAATCGCCTTCGCGGACAGCATTGTAGAATCGGTTTTCCAGTCCCTCGCTGATGTCGGGCAGCAGTGCAAGCTGTTCTGCACTCATTTGGCGCAGAGAGGACAGCATTGCGATCTCCACGCGCGAAAGCGTCGCCGGAGCGTGCCCGTTATCAATTTCTTTACGAAGAATATCAGCGGCGGCGTACGGCATATAGCCGAATGCACTCTCAATATCGCCGCTTAGCAGCATTTCGCGTATTTTTGACGCGCTGCAAACGCCGTCGGCGGCGTCACCGTCGTGGTTCGCGCCCTTACGCTTTACGGCTGTCGGTTTTATTCCGCTGCCGTTCAGCGCCGCCAGGTACTCAACTGCCAGCGTGTCGTTTGCACCGCCGAGCAGCTCGGATGCCGCTTTATCAATGTCACACAGCGCCTTTTGCCTTGCCGCGGCGAATGTCATTCCGGAGTCCAGATACGGTCGCAGCCGCTCGCCGAGTATATCCGAACCGACAAGTTTCGCTGTGCGTGCGATCAGCTCCGCGTCGCCGCACTCCGAGCCGAACACAATCGTATCGACACATCCGCACGCGCGTATAATTTCCGCCGCGCCGCCTGCAAAACGCTGTGCGCCCGCAGCGGCATATATAAGCGGTAGCTCAAGCACCAGATCGACTCCGCAGAGAAGCGCCGCTTTCGTTCGAGCCCGTTTGTCGGCGACGGCACAGTCGCCGCGCTGTACGAAATTGCCGCTCATGACTGCAATAATACCGTCAGCTCCGGCGGCGCGCACCTCGTTCAGCATGTATTCGTGACCCAAATGAAACGGGTTGTATTCCGCGACCACGGCGGCAATATTCAAGGCGGTGCACCTCCGGATGAAAATATACTTGAAAAACGGCAGTATATATATTAAAATATACTTTATAATAGAAGCTCTGTGCGGTGCGACTTGTATAATAGAATTTTACTCTATTTGCACCCATACTGCAAGTGAAATATAAAAGTATTATCGGAGGAAATGAAGACAATGAAGATTTTGGTTGTAAATGCAGGAAGTTCTTCGCTCAAATATCAGCTTATTGATATGCAGGACGAGAGCGTTATCGCCAAGGGCGTGTGCGAGCGTATCGGCGACACCGGCTCTATTACTCACAAGACTGCCGACGGCAGAAAATTTGAAAAGGACATTCCCATGCCTACCCACACCGATGCTTTCAACTGTGTCGTTGAAGCTCTCACAAGCGATGAGTACGGCGTTATTAAGTCAATGAGCGAGATATCGGCAGTCGGCCACCGTATAGTACAGGGCGGTTCGATATTTGACCGCTCGGTGAAGGTCGACGACAAGGTCATTGAGGATATCTACAATCTTGCCGAGCTTGCTCCGCTGCATAATAAGGCTCATGTTCAGGGCATACGCGCCTGTATCGACTGCCTCGGCAGAGATATTCCGCAGGTGGTTGTTTTCGATACCGCTTTTCATCAGACCATGCCTGCCAAATCATATATGTACCCCATTCCGTACGAAATGTATGAGAAGTACAAGATCCGCCGCTACGGCTTCCACGGCACGTCCCACCGCTTTGTTTCGGGTGTCATGACCGATATACTCGGTAAGGTCGAGGGTACAAAGATCGTTACATGCCACCTCGGAAACGGCTCGTCCATATCTGCGGTCAAGGACGGCAAGGTCATTGACACAACCATGGGCTTCACTCCGCTCGCAGGCGTAGAGATGGGTACCCGCTGCGGCGACGTCGATCCCGCCGTTGTTACATTTATAATGGACAAAGAGGGCTTTACTCCCGACGAAATGAGCAACTTTATGAATAAAAAGTGCGGCTTCCTCGGCATTACCGGCTTTTCTTCCGACTCCCGCGATCTTGAATCGGCGATCGACGCCGGCCCGAGCGATCCGCATTACGAGCGTTCCAAACTCGCCGTTGACATTCTCATTCATGATGGCAAGAAATGCATCGGCTCCTTTGCCGCCGAAATGAACGGGCTGGACGCTATCGTGTTCACCGCAGGACTCGGCGAGAACAATCCCCACCTGCGTGAAGAAGTTTGCGCGAACATGGAATACTTCGGCATTAAGATCGACCGCGAGGTTAATGCGAAAACTCTCCGTCAGCCGAATATCGTAAAGCTGTCGACCGACGACTCCAAAGTCGCTGTATATGTTATCCCGACCAATGAGGAACTGGTTATCGCCCGCGACACGCTTGCCATTATCAGCGAGTAATATCGCGCGTGGCTGTAAACGCTTTTTGACACTGCGTTTGACAAGTTACATAAAAAACTCCCTCCGTGCATATTTTCGCGGAGGGATTTTTAACACTGGTATGAAAGGAAATTGCCATCGTATGAAAAGAAAGTTGCTGTCGGTATTGTTTGCGCTTGCAGGCATTTGGTTTATGCTGCCGCTGTTTGGCGGTATGCTGCACATAGGCATGATATATCCGGCACTGATTTTCGCTTTTCTTGCCGTAGTTGCGTTTGAATGGCACCGCATAAAACCGCTTTTTTCGTCGAAGTATAAGCATATTTGCCGCATATTGACGGGATTGTTCGCAGTCGGCGTGCTTATGATACTTGTGCCGCTCGGCTTCATTGCATCCGCCGCGCTTAATACTGCGACCGATGCCGAAACGGTCATAGTTCTCGGCTGCAAGGTCAGGGGAGACGAGCCGTCGCTGATGCTGAAGAACAGGTGTGATGTTGCAATCGGCTACCTGAATGACCATCCCGACGCCGTATGCGTTGCATCGGGCGGAATGGGCGGCGGTGAAAATATCAGCGAGGCTCGGGCGATATATAACTATCTTACCGAACACGGGATTGCCTCCGAGCGTATTTATATCGAGGACAAATCATCTAACACATCCGAAAATCTCGCGTTTTCCGCATCGATTATTAAAAACAATCAGCTTTCGCCCGATGTTGCAATTGCTTCGGACAATTTTCATCAGTTCCGCGGAGCTTACTTTGCCGAAAAAAACGGGTTGACCGCGTCGGCGCTCGGCTGTCCGACCGTTTTTTATCTTACCGCCGGATATTGGGCGCGTGAAGTGATCGGCTTTTATAAAGCAGTGATCCTCGGCTACTGACAATTTCCTGTATCATAATAATGTAAGGCGTATATTTATCGGCGCATCTGAGATCATACTCTCGGATGAGCGTTTTTTTATGTTTGGTTTCGGCTTAAAACTTAAAATGTGTGACCTCAGCGAATACGGCGTGCCGACGGCGGAATAATAACCGCGTAAAGCTGCATTTTTGATTAAGGAATGAACGGCGCAAATTATTAACGGCGGTGGAGAAAAAATGGACTCAATATGGACCCAAAATACAAAGATTGCTCATCGAAACAGTCTCAACGGCGATATAAAAACAGATGTTCTGGTCATTGGGGGCGGTATGGCCGGGTTGTTGACGGCGTATATGCTTACGCGCTCGGGAGTCGACTGCGCGGTCGCGGAAGCGCGCCGCATATGCGGCGGCGTTACCGCAGATACCACGGCGAAAATAACCGTTCAGCACGGACTGATATACAGCGAGTTAATAAAGCGATTCGGCGTTGAAAAGGCAAAAATGTACCTTGAAGCAAACCGTGCGGCGCTGAAAAAATACCGTGAAATGTGCGTCACCGTTGATTGTGATTTTGAACAAAAGAACGCGTACACCTATTCGACCGACGATCGGCGTGCGCTGGAGGATGAAGCGGCAGCGCTTGATCGACTCGGCTGTGCGGTGTCTCTTGTGGACAGTGTTCCTTTGCCGGTAAAGACGGTCGGCGCCGTAAAGGTGCCTGGTCAGGCGCAGTTTGATCCGCTGAAGTTCGCCGCGGCAGTTGCAAAACGGGTAAAAATATATGAAAATACAACCGTTCGCGAGCTTATCGGCACGACTGCCGTGACCGATCGAGGCAAAATATCTGCAAAAACGATAGTTGTTGCCACTCATTTTCCGTTCATTAACAAGCACGGCAGTTATTTTTTGAAAATGTATCAGCACCGTTCCTATGTGTGCGCACTGGAAAACGCGCCGCTGCCGGATGGCATGTTCGTTGACGAGGACCAAAAGGGGCTGTCCTTCCGTCGCAGCGTCGATTTTCTTTTGCTCGGCGGCGGCAGCCATCGGACGGGGAAAAAGGGTGGCGCATTCAGTGCGCTGGACGCGTTCTCCGCCCGCCATTATCCGGCTGCACACGCAGCGTATCGCTGGGCCACGCAGGACTGTATGTCGCTGGACGGCGTTCCCTATGCCGGGTTGTATTCCCGCCGCACGCCGGGACTGTATGTCGTAAGCGGATTCAATAAATGGGGGATGACTTCATCAATGGTCGCCGCGACGCTGCTGCGCGACCTCATTCTGGAACGCCGAAACCCGCTTGCGGACGTACTTTCACCGGCGCGTACGATGCTGCGCCCGCAGCTCGCCTTCAATTTGCTTGAGGTGACGGCCGGATTGCTGACGCCGACAACGAAGCGTTGTCCGCATCTCGGCTGTGCGCTGCATTGGAATCCGCAGGAGCATTCATGGGACTGTGCATGTCACGGCTCGCGCTTCGACTACACGGGCCATCGG
>USQH01000079.1 GCA_900556765.1 uncultured Oscillospiraceae bacterium | reverse complement strand
CGATGTGATCGATCTTAAACGTGAGAATATTAAAGACTTTAATGTCAGAGAGTTTTATGTTCAGCTTGTTGCCGATTCAAAAAGCAGGGGATATTGAGTACCGGTGCAAGAGGATAAAAACGATTATTTGCGGTGTTAAAATGTGATTTTTATAACGCACATAAAACGCATTAAAGCCGTACGATTATTTATGCAAAAATGGATTTTACTATAAAATGAGCAGGCGTTAATCCTAAAAGTTCTTTACACAATCTGCACCGCTTATTTGCTTCAGTGTTTTAAAAAATTAACCGGCTAATTGACATTGCGTTTATTGGTCGTTTTGTTGTTTCAAAAAAATTTCCAAAAAATGCTTGTAATTTGTCGTTTTAAGCGCTATTATATATATATAACAATTATTGCCTGTGTAATTTGTTACCATTATAGTACTGTTATTTTATGTGTAACATTTTTACAGCGTAATTGTATCGGTCAATCGATCGAAAATTACATATTATATGGGGGATATCAACTATGAAAAAACTTTTGGCAATTCTGTTAGTAGCAATTATGGCGGTGTCATTGTCTGCTTGCGGCGAAAAACAGTCCGATGACAACGGCGGAGAAGCAAATAATGTTTCTCAATCAGAAGTATCAAGCGACAGCGTTACTTCTTCCGGAAATGAAGAATGGAGACAATTTATAAAAGACTACGATGCATGGGTGGACAATTACATAGCGATTGTTAAAAAGTATAAGGCTAATCCTACAGACACATCTATTCTGTCTGATTATACTAAAATGGTTTCAGAAACGGCAGATTGGGCAAAAAGAGCGGATAACATTAAGGAAGAATTGAAAGATGCCGATGAAGCTTTGGAGTATTCTCAAGAACTTTTGAAAATTTCCAATAAGCTTATGGAAATAGCACAATAATGATTGCATACTTTTAACGGCATAAATACGGTTATAAAAATGGTCGGCGTTTTCAAATTGTTTTGAGAACGCCGACTTTTTAAATATTCAATTCATATTAACAAATATCATCATTTAATAAAAAGCGGATCTATTAACGAACCTTTTGTGTTCTTTCAAAGATCCGCTTTTTATATAAATAAATGCAGCGATAAAGGCTTTACAGATGTTCCTCAAGTTATTGCTTTATGGTTTCGGAAAACAACGGATCGTGTTGCAAACTCGGCATTATCGTTGAAGTCAAAATGGTCACATACGGCTGAAATTGCAAAAAAATACAGTTTTAATTATACTTTGAATAGTTTTTTATACATTTTAAATAAAAAATCTCATTCTGGAGAAAATTGTGTCAAATTCAATCGAAGAAATTCGTTAAAAAATCTCATTTTAATTTAAAAAATCTGATTATATAATAAAGCCAACGACAGGAAATAGGTCGTAATAAAGGAGGTAAACTTAATTATGAAAAAGTTAATTACACTGCTGTTATCGTTGGCTCTTGTAATGGGACTTACCGCCTGCGGAGGCGCCGGCGGCTCAGACACGGGTGAAGTTTCGGTGTTCTATTACACCTACAGCGACACCTATATTTCGAGCGTCCGTACTGCAATGGACAAGCTTCTTCAGGAAGCCGGTCTCAAGTATCAGAACTACGACGCAAACGGTAACCAGACTACTCAGACCGAGCAGGTAGCTACGGCTATATCAAAAGGCTCAAGGGCTCTGATCGTAAATATTGTTGACACCGGCTCGAACGACGCCGCGCAGAACATTATCGATCAGGCAAAGGCAAAGAACATTCCGGTTATCTTTTTCAACCGTTCGGTTGAGGAATCGGTAGTCAGCAGCTATGACAAGTGCGTATTCGTAGGCACCGATTACGAAATGGCGGGTCATATGCAGGGCGAAATGATCGGTAAATATCTCGTCGAGAATTTTGACAAGATTGATCTTAACGGTGACGGCAAGATCAGCTACGTTATGTTTAAGGGTCAGGAAGGAAACATGGAGGCTATTGCCCGTACTCAATACGGTGTAGAGGACGCTGACAAGCAGCTCGGAGCGGCCGGAAAAGAGAAATTGTCCTTCTACGACGCTTCCAATACTAAAAAATATCTTGTTGACCAGAACGGACTGTGGTCATCGGCAGCCGCGACCGACTATATGTCGACCATTCTCGCTCAGTACAGCGAGTCCAACAAGAACATGGTAGAGCTTGTAATCGCCAACAATGACGAAATGGCGCTGGGTGCTATCTCCGCTCTTCAGGCGGCAGGTTACAACAAGGATTCCGGCAAGGTCATTCCGGTATTCGGCGTAGATGCTACCGATGCTGCCAAATCGGCTATCAAGAGCGGCAGCATGACAGGCAGCATTAAGCAGGATGCCGACGGTATGGCAAAAGTAATCACAACTATTACCAATAACTATCTTGACGGCAAGACCGTGTTTGACGGCGTAAACTCGGACGACGTAGTAGGCACATGGAGAGTAAACATTCCGTACGCCACCTACACCGGCGAATAAAATACGACTGAGAGCATTAATGGGGGACGGCTGCAAACCGTCCCCCGATACAAAAAACTGACGGAACAGACGGGGGGATAAACCTATGACAAATCAAAACGTTTCAAACGAAACGATCCGTGAAAAAAACGAGACTCCCGTTCTTTTGCGTATGGAGAACATCGAGAAGTCTTTTCCGGGCGTAAAGGCGCTCGACAAGGTAAGTCTTACTGTAAAAGCGGGAACGGTGCACGCCCTTATGGGGGAGAACGGCGCCGGTAAATCGACGCTGATGAAGTGCCTTTTCGGCGTGTACAACAAGGACAGCGGAAAAATATATTTAGAGGGCGAGGAGGTCAATTTCAAAAACTCCAAGGAGGCTCTCGAACACGGGGTCGCAATGGTCCATCAGGAGCTTAATCAGGCATTAAAGCGCAACGTAATGGACAATATGTGGCTCGGCCGCTTCCCGACGGTCGCCAAAGGCGTACCCATCACCAGCGAAAAGAAAATGTACAAAGCTACAAAAGAAATATTCGACAGGCTTGAAATAAATGCCGACCCGAAAACGGTGATGAGTAAAATGCCGGTTTCGCAGAGGCAAATGGTGGAAATCGCAAAGGCGGTGTCCTACAATTCAAAGGTCATTGTATTTGACGAGCCGACTTCCTCACTCACCGAGGAAGAGGTTGAACACCTTTTTAAGATAATAAATATGCTGCGCGATCAGGGCTGCGGTATTATCTATATTTCTCACAAAATGAAAGAGATTCTGCGTATTTCGGACGAGGTAACCATAATGCGCGACGGCAAATGGATAGCCACGAGGGAAGCAAAGGATCTGACGACCGATGAAATAATTAAGCTTATGGTGGGCAGGGAGCTCACAAATATTTATCCGCCGAAAAGCAACAAGATAGGCGACGTCCTGCTGGAGGTCGATGGCCTTTCGGCAATGTACTCGAAGCTCAGCAATGTTTCGTTCAAGGCAAGGCGCGGCGAGATAATAGGTATTGCCGGTCTTGATAGTTCGGGCAGGAGCGAGCTTCTTGAAAATATCTTCGGAACAAACACGCGCCGCAGCGGAACGATAAAGCTTGCCGGTAAAACGGTGAAAAATCGAAATGCGCGCGAATCAATAAAAAACGGCTTTGCGCTGCTGACGGAGGAAAGGCGTGCGACAGGCATTTTCGGAATACTGAACGTGCGTGAAAACGCGACGGTAGCAAGCCTTGATAAATGCCGCAGCGGTCCGTTCATCAGTAAAAAGGTTCAAAAGAAGAACACCGACTGGTGCATTGAATCAATGCACATAAAAACGCCGAATCAGGAGACAAAAATACGTTCGCTGTCGGGAGGAAATCAGCAAAAGGTGATACTGGGACGCTGGCTTTTGACCGATCCGACCGTACTTCTGCTCGACGAACCCACGCGAGGAATCGACGTCGGTGCGAAATACGAGATATATCAGCTTATAATCGACCTTGCCGAAAAGGGCAAGACGGTGCTGATGGTATCTTCGGAGATGCCGGAACTGCTCGGAGTATGCGACAGAATACTCGTTATGTCGGGCGGAAAATTGGCCGGTGAAGTCAATGCAGAGACTGCAACGCAGGAAGAAATCATGGCGCTTGCCGCCAAATACGCGTAAAACGGGGTGAAGAAAAAATGTCTGCTGCAACCATAAATAAAAAAGGCCGCATTGCGGCGTGGAGAGATAAGTTTCGCAGTGCTTCCGGCGCCGACAAGCGCAGAATGATCAGCGATCCGCTTTTTAACAACGCAATGTACATTATAATTGCCATTGCAATAATTTATATAGCTATCCGCGTGCCGGCGTTTTTGTCAATGTCGTCGATAGTAAACATCATTTCTCTTACGGCGGCAAAGCTGCCGATAGCGCTTGGCATCGGCGGAGCGATCGTACTTACCGGTACAGATATTTCCGCCGGCCGATGCGTGGGACTTACCGCTTGTATCGCGGCGTCGCTGCTGCAAATGACGGGATACGCCAACAAAATATTCCCGAATCTTGAAGTATTTCCTCTGTGGGCGGTATTGCTTATCGTAATCGCCGTGGGCGCCGTGATAGGATTTGTAAACGGATTTTTCGTGGCAAAATTCAAGCTGCACCCGTTTATAGTTACCCTTTCAACCCAGCTCATAGTTTTCGGTATCGTGCTTATGTATCTCATGATCGGCGGAAACAACGGCCAGACCCTTTCCGGGCTGGATGCGTCATACACCGATTTTGTCCGCGGAACGCTGTTTACGATAGGCAACGTGGCAGTACCGAAATATGTATTATATTCAATTGTCCTAACAGCTATCATGTGGGTGATATGGAACAAGACCAAGTTCGGCAAGAATATGTTTGCCGTCGGCTCAAATGAAGAGGCGGCGAATGTTTCGGGCGTAAACGTATTCAGAACCATAGTGCTTGTGTTCGTGCTCGCCGGCGTTATGTACGGCATCACAGGCTTCATCGAGGGTGCGCGTATCGCCTCCTGCTCTGCTAATACCGGTCTTAACTACGAATCCGACGCGATTGCGGCCTGCGTTATCGGCGGTGTCTCGTTCGTCGGAGGTACCGGTAAGATAAGCGGTATTGTTATCGGCGTGTTCCTGCTCCAGATAATCTTCGTAGGACTTAACTTCCTTTCGGTAGACGCCAATATGCTCTATGTCATAAAGGGTCTGATAATCCTCGTAGCCTGCGCGATCGATATGCGTAAGTATCTTGCGCGTAAATAATCAGCGTGCAAATGATCAAAAATATAAGAAGGTGATCCAAGATGGAAGAAAAGATGAATACGGTTACCGTCCCGCCGAGAAAGAAAGGCGGGCTGTACGCCAATGTGAAAATGTCGATCAGATCCGCCAATATAATGGTGACGGTGCTGATTGGAGTGCTTATAGCGGCGACAGTGTTTATCGTCAGCCACGGCGGATTTACCGTAAAATTTGATACTGACGGCGGTTCGACGGTCGAGAGCGTTAAGCTCAAATATTCCGAAACGATACCCGATATTGAAGAACCGGTCAAGGAGGGTTATCGCTTCGCCGGCTGGTATTCCGACCGTGATTTTATTAACGAGTGGAAAGAAAGCGACCCGGTATCCGGCAGTATGACCCTTTACGCAAAATGGTCAAAGGTGAATTAAATTGTCAAAAAGCAGTCCCGAAATTTTAGGGGCTGCCTTTGGCGTATTTATCGTATTGTTTTTATATCGGTACGGTGTTAAAATAGAAGAAAAAAGACCGGAGGAGTTTATGAACTATACCGTTTTAGTCGTGGATGACGAATTTGAGCTGCGTCGCGCGCTTATTGAAAGAGTCGATTGGGCAGGCGCCGGCTTTGAGGTGGTCGGAGAGGCGGAAAACGGCGTGGAAGCGCTCGATATGATCGAAACTTTGGAACCGGATCTGATACTTACGGATATTAAAATGCCGATGATATCCGGGCTTGAGCTTGCCAAAAGGGTTCGGGAACTGCGACCTGCGACTCAGATAGTTATTTTAAGCGGATATGACAGCTTTGAATATGCGCGTACCGCTATCGACTACAACATCATAAGCTATCTTTTAAAGCCGATTTCCTCCGCCGAAATGTCAAACGAGCTGTTCGAGATACATAGGCGTATGGATGAGAAAATCGGCAGCGTCGTAAAGACATCCGATCTTGACATAAGCAGAAAATTGAAAAAAGCCGAAACTGAGGAGTTTTTGCTGCCGCTGATGCTCGGCAGCAACGAATCGCATCAGGACAATGAGACGCTGGTACGGCATGCAAAGGAATTGGGCATTTTGGAAAACGACTCCGACAGTGTCAGGTTTTGCGTAGTAATTTCTAAATTCAAGGACGAAAATCAAAAAGCCTGTACTTGCGAAAAGCATATCGAATTTATCGGTAACATCGTTTCAAAGTATTATCCGTGCAAAACTTTTGTGGTATACGGCAGGGCAGTCACCCTCATCGTGCTGACCGACGACGGCGAGTTGTCGAATTTGCTTGAACTGCCGCTAAAGGAGATCGTGCAGACGGCAAAAAGGCTTCTTAATCAGTCCTGTACGATCGGCGTAAGCCGAGAGTTTACTATGCTCTCAAATTGCTGTGACGCTTATTTTCAGGCGATAACTGCACGGCGCTATACATCCGACGGTGCCGGTGAAGTGCGTTTCATAAACGATCAGGAGCGCGACGCTCAGTTTGAATTTGACCGCGCCGAAAAAACGGCTATGTTGCTCGAACAACTTCTGAAAGTCGGCAGCGCACAGTCGTTAAAAGAGTTTGTAAACGGGCTTTACGAGTCTAATACGC
>USQH01000078.1 GCA_900556765.1 uncultured Oscillospiraceae bacterium | reverse complement strand
CAAACCGTCCTCTTCAGCCTCTTGAGTACTTCTCCAGGCTAAACTTGTTTATTCTGTATGGCGGAGAGGGTGGGATTCGAACCCACGGTCCCTTTCGGAATCACTGGTTTTCAAGACCAGCTCCTTAAACCACTCGGACACCTCTCCAACTGTTTGATTGTTGTTGGTGCATCACCAACGCAAGTAATATATTATCACTATTATTCTGATTTGTCAACCACTTTTTTAATTTTTTTATTTTTTAGCTGCGACTGCCCGACGGATGACCTCGTGCTTGTCTTCTTTCACCGCCACGGTGTCGGGAATAATTATCTTCACCGCCGACGGAACAAGCCGCACCGTAATATCCTGAGACATCAGTATCTCGCCGTCGTAGGTAACGGGAATCGGCTTTGACGCCGTCATATGAACCGATTGACACTCGCTCATACGCACCATATCGGTATAACGACGGTGGCCGCCCTTCATATAGGTCGGGAAACGCGTAAGAAAGCGCAGTTTTCCGACGGCTGTTACTACCATTACCGACAGGCTGCGGTTGAACGGATCGGCGTCGGGCACGCTTTTCATGCCACCGCCCTGGTATTTGCCGTTACCGGCAATGGCAAGCAGCAGCTTTTCCTTCTGAGCGGGAACGCCGTCCAATTCGACCGAAATGTCATTCGTGATATTCCCCATCAGCGTGTAAAGCACGGACAGAACATAAGCCATACTGCCTGAAACATTTGACTTGTTCTTGAACCTTACGAAATTGTCGGCAACGCGTGCATCGAAGCCCATTGACACCTGATTGAGCGCGTAAAGTCCGTCGTCAATGCACAGCACATCGGCGCGCCGACTGCCGCCCATGACCATAGCACCTATGTTGAGATAGGCTTCCTTGCCCTTTTTTTCGTCGGCGTACAGCGACGCGACAAAGTCGTTGCCGGAGCCGCAGGGCAGTGTGCCCAGCTCGACATTTTCACAACCGACTATTCCGTTTACCACCTCGTTGAGAGTGCCGTCTCCGCCGCAGGAATATATCCTGACCGGCTCGCCCGTCAGCGCATAGCGACGTGCTATCTCGGTGGCGTCGCCCTTGTATCGGGTAAATTCGATCCTGTAATCGCCGCCGTGTTTTGAAAAGTAATCCCGTATCTGCGGCAGGAGGCGCTTAACAACATCTCCGCGTCCGGCAGCATTGTTCACGATAAAAATGTGCTGCATACCTTCTCACACTCTCCGTTAGCATTCATTTTGTATTTATTTATAGTAAAAATAAAGCTGACATCTGATGCTTCCATTATACAACTTTCTGCGCTTGTCCGCAACAGCGCCGAAAATGCGTTCAAACTGCTCGTCGGGACTGATAACGGTATATTTCAGCCCGTGGCGGCGTTCAAACACTTTGCCCATCGTGCGGTAAAGCTCCTGCGCCGACTTGATGTCGAGCATACGCTCGCCGTAAGGCGGATTGGTGACCGTAATTCCGCGTGCGGTCGGTATGCTGAAATCGGCGATATCCGCGACCGACGCGCTTACGCAATCGGATACGCCCGCTTTTTTCGCGTTGGCAAGGGTCAGCTCGACCATCTGCGGATCAATATCCGAGCCGACGGCACGAAACGGCACCGTATTATCTATCATATCGCGGGCGGCGGCTCGTTCGGTCTGCCACACCGACGACGGAATAAAGTCAAATTTCTCCGCCGCAAAGGAGCGAAAAAGTCCCGGTGCGACCTTACGCGCCATTAAAGCAGCCTCGATCAGTATCGTTCCCGAACCGCAAAACGGGTCGTACAGCGTCGAATCGGAGTATATGCGCGACAGGCTGACCATTGCAGCGGCGAGCGTCTCCTTAAGCGGCGCATCGCCTGCGTTTGCGCGATAGCCGCGCTTGTGCAATCCCTCGCCCGAGGTGTCAATGAGTATCTGAACACGGTCCTTCAGAATAAAAAAAGAAATTTTCCGTTCGGCTCCCGTTTCGTCGAACCAGTCAATGCCGTAAACAGATCTAAGGCGCTCAACTATCGCCTTTTTGACGATCGACTGACAGTCGGGTATCGAATAAAGCTGCGATGAAAGCGAGCTGCCCTTTACCGGGAAGGCGTCATCGGCACCGATATACCGCTCCCAATCGAGCGTCTTTACATTATCAAACAGCTCGCTGAAGCTGCGCGCTTCAAAGCTGCCGACAAGGATCTGGATACGCTCGGCAAAACGGCTGCGTAAATTTGACCGTGCGATAATTTCAGCACCGCCGCTGAAAAGCACGCGTCCGTTTTCGGAGATGACATTCTCCGCTCCCATTTCTTTCAGTTCATCGGCGACCGGCTTCTCCAGTCCGAAAAGGCAGGGCGCAACACAATTAAATTTATCCATAAATATTTATCTTTCCTTCACAATACTTCGCTCGCGTGGCGCGTGACGTGACAGCCGATATTGACCGCCACGGGCAACCCTGCGATATGAGTGGCATACTGCTCGATATTAACGTACAGCGCCGTCGTGTCGCCGCCGAAGCCCTGCGGCCCGATGCCGAGCGCATTTATCGCGGCAAGCATATCGCGTTCCAGTTCTGCGTACATCTCGTCCGAATTACGCTCGTCGCACGGACGGCAAAGTGCCTTTTTTGCAAGCAGTGCGGCGTACTCAAAGTCGCCGCCGATGCCGACACCGACCACCATCGGGGGGCATGGATTGGAGCCTGCCTGCCGCACTACGTCCACCACGGCAGCAATGACATCCTCACGCGAAGCGGCAGGAGTCAGCATACGCACTCCGCTCATATTTTCGCTGCCGAACCCCTTTGGCGCAACGGTCACTCGCACGCTGTCGCCGTCGACTATGCGCGTATGTATCACCGCCGGGGTGTTATCGCCCGAATTTACGCGTCTGAGCGGATCGCTGACGACCGATTTACGCAGCAGTCCGTCGGTATATCCGCGGCGCACGCCTTCGTTCACCGCCGTTTCAAGACTGCCGCCGATGAGATGCACATTCTGCCCGATGTCGAGGAAGATGACCGCCATTCCCGTGTCCTGACATATCGGTATATTCAGCTCGGCAGCGGCGTCGATATTTGCACGTATGTCGCTCATTATTCTGCCGCCGAGGGGCGCGCTCTCGTTCTCGCAGGCGCGCTCAATACAACGGCAAAGGTCGTCGGGCAGTCTCTTATTCGCGCTGATACACAGCCGCGCCACCGCGTCGGTTATCTTTCTGACATCCAGTTCTCTCATTTACAAGCTCCTATCAGCCGACTGTCGAATTTTAACGAACGATTTTTCGCATAAAATCGGACAAGCCTATTGACATTATTTGGCAGTTGCTGTATTATAATACTTGCAACTCCCTTCATACCTCAATACACACTCGTGCGATTGAATTTGTCGCATAACCGCCGTCAAAATGTCGGCGGTATTTTTTTATATAAATTCGTGTGCGTACAATCTCTGCATACATCGCATCTGCGTATCGGATCTCACACAGCGCCGCCGTGTATCACCGTTCAACAGTGCCGAATTGTACATACGGTTATCCGCCGTCATCTTGCGAATACGACTATGCGCCACCCGTCACAAAAAAAGCGGAGCAACCGACTGCTCCGCAATATACGCAATATAGTTATTTTTGTCCGCGTTTTACGGTGCGTCTCATTTCGCCGCCGTTTTTGCGTTTCAGGTCGGAAAACTTGTCGTCGCTCGACTGCTTAAAGCGTGACATCATATCCTCAAACGACATATTTTCGTTACGTCTGGTATTCCATTCACGGGCGGTGGGACGGTCGGGAGCCGGTACAGACGGCCGCTGATACGGCTTTTTCTGTTCCTGCGCGCGCTTTATCGACAGTCCGATCTTTCCGTCCTGACCGATCGAAAGCACCTTTACCTTGACCTCGTCACCGTTTTTGACAAAGTCGTTAATATTCTCAACATACGTCTGCGCCACTTCGGAGATATGTACCATGCCGGTCTTTCCCTCGCCGATATCGACGAAAACTCCGAATTTAGTAATTCCGGTAACCTTACCGGTCAAGATCGCGCCTTCCTCAAGCTGCATACCCTCTGTGCAACCTCCTGTGTTTTTATATCGTATATATCAAGGGCTGTTGCGCCCTGATTTTCGTTCATTTGCCGGCGACATCGGTATAAACTTCCTCATCGGCGTAAACATAGCCAAGACGCTCACGCGCCACTCGCTCGATAAAGTCGCTTTCCGTGCCGTTTTCGAGCAGGTTTTGCAGTTCCTGCACCTTTAGCTCGGTCGTCTCAAGCTGTTCTCTTGCCGCCTTTAGACTGCTGCGCTTTTGCACCAGCTCAACCTGAAGCTGACCCATCTTTATCACCATAAACACGGCAAAAACGAAAATGCCGATACGCAGGATAACACTGCGCTTTCCGGTCCGATTCGGACTCGTGGTTTCTTTTTTGCTCATAGATCATTGCTCCGCGTCAGAATTTATAAATGCCTTTACCTTTTTTCGATTATACAACAACGGCATACGGCGGCGCAAGGCTTTTTTCGGCTTTTTTGCAATTTGGTAAATAATTTTTTTAATTTTTTCGCTTATTTTGGAAATTACAGGCATTGCAAAGCGTGAAAATGCCTTTTTTACCGCGCCGGTCACAGCGTGGAACGCTCTGCGCGTTACTTTTATAATTCGGCGTGCCGCGGCAATAATCAGACGGCTGACGGTCAGCCGCGTTAAAATAAATCCCACCGCCTCACCGACGATAATAAAGCTGCGCACCTCGCCCTTGCACCGTGCAAGGCAGAGCAGATATGTCACCACGGCGGCAATCGCAAACCACAGAACGTCCTGTGCAAATGCGCCGATCCGTCCCGGAGGCGCGGCAATACGAACTATCCTGAACAGATCATATACAAGGCACAGCGCCGCTCCCATCCCGACGGCAAGCAAAAAGCCGGTCATCTGACTGAAAAATGTAATTTCCTCCACGGTCAGATCCTCTCCCCGGCTACCTGAACAGGCGGCCGAGTATACCCGATTTTTTGTCGCGGTCGTCGGTGTATGCAAGTCCGTAAATGCTGCCGGTAACGTTCAGCTCGCCCGCCTCTGTATTGAGCCGGTTAATGTGGAGCTGATTGCCGCGAACGGTCAGCTCACCCATATCGGTGTAAATTATCATGGTCTGTTCGTCAAATGAATCGACGTCCTTTACGCCTGTCACAGTCAGGCTCTTTCGATCCTCCATAATGACGTTATGCGGTTGTTTTGCCGTCTGCCGTGCCGGCTGAATAATTTCCTCTGTCATGTTGTGATCCTCCTGTACGGGTTTTGGTAAAAAATATGCCCGCAGGAGCGTTTATATGACAGTTAAATGACGGTATACATCAGCGGCGCCGAGTCCTTGTTTGCGACCTCGGTCACCTTTTCGACACGAACGGTAACGGTGCGCGCGCCGAGTTTTATCTCGATTACATCGCCCTCCTTAACATCGTAGGACGCACGCGCCTGCTTTCCGTTGACCGAAACGCGGCCGCCGTCACAAGCCTCGTTCGCGACCGTACGGCGCTTTATCAGGCGTGACACCTTTAAATATTTATCAAGACGCATTATATCTTCTCCTTAATCTTAATGTTCAGTCGTTAGTATACGCTATGCGTACGATCCGCTTAAAACAAGACGGTGCTGTTTTAAGCGGACGAATGCAGTTGCATATCCAAAAAATCCAATCACATAACACGCACATATCCGATTGCAGCATACGCACATAATTATACACATACGCGATGTTCCGTTCGTACGCACTCACGCACTTATGTCCGAGTGCATCACACTCGTAAATAACGGTTGCGCACTCATTCATATTCGAGCAAACCGCTCGCACACATTCATTTTCAACTACTACAAACTCTTACACGCGTATACACACATATAAGCACACGCGCATATAATTCAAAACGGCCGCCCCGTAACTGAGCGACCGTTTTTTAATGACAAACTGGAAATTACTTGTCGATAGCGTCCTTGAAAGCCTTGCCGGCCTTGAAAGCCGGGGTCTTGGAAGCAGCAATGGTGATGGTCTCCTTGGTCTTGGGGTTGCGGCCGGTGCGCTCAGCGCGCTCACGAACCTCAAATGTACCGAAGCCTACGAGCTGAACCTTGTCACCCTTAGCGAGGCTGTCGGTAACAGCTTCGATGAAGGCAGCAACAGCCTTGTCGGCATCTTTCTTAGAGATAGCGGCCTTTTCTGCAACCGCAGCGATAAGTTCCGTTTTGTTCATTGTATAATTCCTCCAAAATAATTTATACTTATTTCGGCTTATGCGGCCGAAAAAGTTGACTGTGATTATCAGCCCTCTTTTACCTCATCCCAGAGCTTGTCCAGCTCATTCATGGGCGTTGAGGGCATATCCATGCCGCGCTCGGCGGCGAGCTTTTCAACCGCATCAAAGCGGTCAATGAACTTGTCCGCGGCGGCAGCAAGCGCCTCCTCCGCGTCGACCTTGATGAATCGGGCGAGATTAACCACCGAAAAGAGCAGATCGCCGTACTCGTCGCGTATGCTCGAGGTGTCTCCCGATGAACAGGCATCGCTCAGCTCGACCATTTCCTCGGCGATCTTGTCATACACCTCGGAAGCATCGGCAAAGTCGAATCCGGCACGAGCCGCGCGCTTTTGCACCTTTTGCGCGCGCATAAGCGCCGGAAAGGCACGCGGCACACTGCGCATGGTATCGGTAAATGTCTTTTGCTCCTTCTCCTGCTTTTTGAGGGCGTCCCAGTTTTTCAGCACCTCGTCGGGAGTATCGGCGGAGACATTGCCGAAAATATGCGGATGGCGGTATA
>USQH01000077.1 GCA_900556765.1 uncultured Oscillospiraceae bacterium | reverse complement strand
GCAAATAGATGAAAAGGAATATGTGGCGCGCACCGTTATGCACATCAATACAAAGCTGAACGGCGCATACGTTTTTTCCAGCGGAAAAAACATGGGCACATTCAAAGCGGTCGGTTTTCCGGAGGATGTCGGACGTTTTTACCGTCTGGATGAATACGAGGCATACTCATGGACGGCGCACGGTCGTTATCCGACCAACACACCCGGCTGGTGGGGCGGCGCGCATCCGTTTGCGCTGCTCGATTATTCAATAGTACATAACGGTGAGATATCGTCATATGATGCAAATCGCCGCTACATAGAAATGTTTGGATATAAATGCACGCTGCAAACCGATACAGAAGTCATAACCTATATTGCCGACTATCTGCTTCGCAAGCAGGGGCTTTCGCTTGAAGAAGCGGCATCGGTAATCGCGGCGCCGTTCTGGAGCACAATAAGCGGAAAGGATCCCGAAGAAGCAAAGCGTCTTTCCTATCTGCGGACAGTATATCCGAGTCTGCTTATTACGGGTCCTTTCTCGATAATTCTCGGATTCAAGGGCGGCTTAATGGCACTTAACGATCGCCTTAAGCTGCGCTCCATGGTAGTTGCAGAAAAAGATGATAAGGTGTTTATCGCCAGTGAAGAAGCCGCGATCCGATCCATGGAACCGAACGCAGAGAACGTCTACGCTCCGGCAGGCGGAGAACCTATCATAATTAAGGTGAAAGAGGGTGCGTATTGATGTCAGTTTCATATATTATTCCCGAATTTGAAGTGGTACGTAATTATGACCGCTGCATTAACTGCCGCGTATGCGAACGTCAGTGCGCCAACGAAGTACATACGTTTGATCACGACGGCAACATCATGCTCAGCGACGAGTCAAAATGCGTTGACTGCCAGCGCTGCGTCTCGCTTTGCCCTACTCACGCACTGAAGATCGTTAAAAACGAATGTGCTTTTCGTGAAAACGCCAACTGGCAAAGCGACACGATCAAAGAAATATACAAGCAGGCATCCTGCGGCGGTGTTCTGCTCTCCTCCATGGGCAATCCGAAACCGTTGCCCGTCTACTGGGACAAAATACTGATAAACGCGTCTCAGGTAACCAACCCGTCCATTGATCCGCTGCGCGAACCGATGGAAACAAAAGTATTTTTGGGCAAAAAGCCTGCCGATATTAAGAGGGATGAAAACGGTAACATTATAACCGATCTGCCTCCTCAGCTTGAGCTTTCGATGCCTGTCATGTTCTCCGCCATGAGCTACGGCTCGATCAGCTACAACGCTCACGAAAGTCTCGCACGCGCATCAAAGGAGCTCGGCATTTTCTATAACACCGGTGAAGGCGGTCTGCACGAGGATTTCTACTGCTACGGTGATAACACGATCGTTCAGGTTGCCTCCGGGCGTTTCGGCGTGCATGAGGAATATCTGAACGCCGGCGCCGCCATAGAGATCAAAATGGGCCAGGGCGCAAAGCCCGGTATCGGAGGGCATCTGCCGGGGACGAAAATCGTCGGCGATGTTTCCAAAACGCGAATGATTCCCGAGGGTGCGGACGCTATCTCCCCCGCTCCGCACCATGACATTTACTCGATCGAGGATCTGCGCCAGCTCGTATACTCACTCAAGGAAGCAACCGAGTACAAAAAGCCGGTAATCGTCAAGGTCGCCGCCGTTCACAACATTGCGGCAATTGCCAGCGGAATTGCTCGCAGCGGTGCGGACATTATTGCAATCGACGGTTTCCGCGGCGGCACGGGTGCTGCGCCGACACGTATACGCGACAATGTAGGAATACCGATCGAGCTTGCGCTCGCGGCAGTGGATCAACGGCTGCGCGACGAAGGCATACGAAACAACGTGTCACTGGTCGTCGGCGGAAGCATACGCTCCGCGTCCGACGTTGTAAAGGCGATTGCTCTCGGCGCGGACGCCTGTTACATTGCAACGGCGGCGCTTTTGGCACTCGGATGCCACCTGTGCCGCACCTGCCAGACAGGAAAATGCAACTGGGGCATTGCAACCCAACGTCCCGAGCTTGTAAAACGGCTCAACCCGGATATCGGCGCCGAGCGGCTGGTCAACCTGATGACCGCATGGCGGCATGAGATCAAGGAAATGATGGGCGGCATGGGCATTAACTCCATAGAAGCACTGCGCGGGAACCGACTGATGCTGCGCGGTGTCAGTATGACAGAAAAGGAGCTTGAGATTCTCGGTATCTCACACGCAGGCGAATGAAACGAGTTTATGTAAATGAAAAATGGTGTCTCGGATGCCATTTGTGCGAATACAACTGCGCTTACGCAAATTCCGGCATAAACAACATGGTGAAAGCGCTGAAGAATAAAGACATTTATCCGAGAATACGCGTTGAAGGCGACGATAAGATAACCTACGCGGTATCCTGCCGCCACTGCACCGACCCGATGTGCGTTAAAAGCTGCATTTCGGGCGCGCTGAGCATCGAGGACGGCGCGGTGCGTATAGATCACGACAAATGCGTAGGCTGTCTGACCTGCATTTTGGTCTGTCCGTACGGAGCTATTGTTCAGGGCGACGGCGGAGCCGTGCAAAAATGCGAGCTGTGTCTGGCAAATTCCGCGGGAAGCCCCGCCTGTGTAACGGGTTGTCCGAACCGCGCAATCGTATACGAGGAGAGGTGACAGTCGTGAAAAAATACATAATCATCGGAAACGGAACGGCGGCGGTCGGCTGTGTTGAAGGTATACGCAGCGTTGACAAAGACGGCTCGATAACTATTATTTCTGCCGAAAACCACCATGTTTACTGCCGACCGCTCATCTCCTACTACTTGGAGGATAAGACCGATTTGCAGCGTATCAAATACAGGCCTGACGACTTTTACGAAAAAAACGGTTGCACGGTACTGTACGGCAGACGTGCCGAACGCATTGACGAAAAGCAGAAGAAGGTTATACTTGACGGCGGCGAAACTCTTAATTACGATGCGCTGTGCGTTGCAACAGGCTCATCTCCGTTTGTTCCTCCGATGAACGGCTTGGACAGCGTAAAAGAGAAGTACAGCTTTATGACACTGGATGATACGCTTGCAATTGAAAAAGCGGTCAAAAAAGACAGCCGCGTTTTGATCGTCGGCGCCGGACTGATCGGTCTTAAATGTGCAGAGGGTCTGCACGGCAAGGTAAAAAGCATTACGGTATGCGATCTTGCCGACCGCGTGCTGTCAAGTATACTTGACGTTGAAAGCGCGGCGATCGTTCAGCGTCATTTGGAGCAAAACGGCATTACATTTATGCTCGGCGACTCAGTTTCAAAATTTGACGGTAACACGGCAACATTGAAAAGCGGCGTTAAAACCGAGTTTGATATACTGATACTTGCAGTCGGCGTGCGTGCGAACACGTCGCTCGTCCGTGACATTGGGGGTGCTTGTTCGCGCGGCATTACGGTGGACAACTGCATGAGAACTTCGATTGCGGACATCTACGCCGCCGGTGACTGCACCGAAAGTACCGATATATCCGACAACAAGGTCAAGGTCATGGCACTGCTCCCAAACGCGTATATTCAAGGACATTGCGCAGGCGTGAACATGGCAGGCGGAAACGGGAGGTTTGATAATGCTATCCCGATGAACTCAATCGGTTTCTTCGGTCTGCACGCTATGACGGCGGGAAGCCGCTTTGACGACGGCGATGTATATGAGGAAAAATCGGAAAACAGCATCAAAAAGCTGTTTGTAAAGGACGATAAACTGACCGGTTTCGTTATCATCGGCAACGTCGAACGTACAGGTATTTATACGAATTTGATCAGAACTCAAACCGATTTGAAGTCAATTGACTTTGAAAGCCTCAAAAAATCACCGAATTTATTTGCTTTTGACGCAGATTACCGTAGAAGTAAACTGGGAGGTGTGGTATAATATGAATATTGATGCAAAAAAACTCGATTTTTCGGCGCTGAATGAATCAATTCGCAACGCAGGTGAGCACTGCAAAATCACCGGCTGCATCGGTCAGCGCTTTATCGCCTCCGGCATGGGCAATCGTTCAATTGAGATTGACGGCATACCCGGCAACGCACTTGGTGCATATCTCAGCGGTGCGAAGATCACCGTTAACGGAAACGCTCAGGACGCCGTCGGAGATACGATGAACACCGGACGGATAGTAGTTCACGGCAACATCGGCGATGCCGCCGGCTACGCCATGCGCGGCGGCGAGATATATGTAAAGGGTAACGCAGGCTATCGTGCCGGCATTCACATGAAGGAATACAAGGAAAAGAAGCCGGTCATTGTTATCGGCGGCCGCACCGGCAGCTTTCTCGGTGAATATCAGGCAGGCGGTCTGATAATCGTGCTCGGGCTGAACACGGACGGCAAACCGATCGTCGGCAATTTTCCGTGCACGGGAATGCACGGCGGCAAAATGATACTGCGCGGTGATGTTTCGGACATTCATTTCCCCCATCAGACGACATCACACACCGCGGACGAAGCCAATCTTTCGGAGATAAGGCCCTTTATCGAACGGTTTTGTTCGCTGTTCGGTTATGACGAAAAGAAACTGCTTAACGACACCTATACTGTTATAACACCCGACAGTAAAAACCCGTACAAGCAAATGTACGTCGCAAATTAGGAAAGGCGGGACTTATTATGAAGTATTCAAAGGACGAAATCATGCAGTATGTTGCGGAGGAGGACGTAAAGTTCATCCGTATGGCATTTTGTGATATTTACGGCAGACAGAAAAACATCTCCATTATGCCGCAGGAGCTTAATCGCGCATTTGAATACGGCATTGCGATCGACGCGTCCGCTATTGCCGGATTCGGAGGCGACGTTCATTCCGATATTTTGATTCATCCCGACCCCTCTACCCTCTCCGTCCTGCCGTGGAGACCCGAGCACGGTCGGGTAGTTCGTATGTTCTGCGATCTGACCTATCCCGACCGATCGATCTTTGAGCCGGATGCCAGAACCATGCTCAAAAAAGCAATCGAGGACGCGCAAAAGGAAGGCATCACGTTCACTTTCGGTTCCGAAATGGAGTTTTACCTGTTTAAGCGGGACGAAAACGGTGAGCCGACCAAAATTCCGTATGACAACGCGGGATACATGGACATCGCCCCCGAGGATAAGGGTGAAAACGTTCGCCGCGAAATATGCCTGACTCTTGAACGAATGGGCATTACACCCGAAAGCTCTCACCACGAGGAAGGTCCCGGTCAAAACGAGATTGATTTCCGCTATTCCGATCCGCTGACTGCGGCGGATAACGCCGTCACATTCCGTTCGGTCGTTAACACTATCGCGGCAAGGAACGGCTTGTTTGCCGATTTTTCGCCGAAGCCGCTGGAAGATCACCCCGGCAACGGTATGCATATCAACCTTGCCGCAAAAGCCAACAACGGTCGTGACGTAATGCCGAATATAATAGCAGGCATACTCGCTCATATCAGCGACATGACCTTATTTCTCAACACTACCGACGATTCCTACCGCCGTTTCGGAAACAATAAAGCTCCACGATACATATCGTGGTCGAGCGAAAACCGCTCTCAGCTCATTCGTATTCCGGCCGCCGAAGGTGAATACAAACGCGCGGAGCTTCGCTCCCCCGATCCGCTGTGCAACCCATATATCGCCTTTGCACTGCTGATACGCGCAGGACTTGACGGAATCAAAAACGGCACCGCTTTACCGCTGTCTTCCGATATCAACCTGTATACAGCGGCGGAGGAGGTAACCGCAAATTACAAATCATTACCCGAAAGCCTTGCGGATGCCAAAGCCGCCGCTTCGGCAAGCGGATTTATTGCCGAAAGCCTGCCGAAATCGGTCATAAGTTACTACACCGAATAACAGCTGCAAAATGCACAGAAACGGACAAGGAGGGAAGCAACATGGATATGACGGAGCACAGTTACAGTGTGCTGCTGGTTTCGTCATCGGCAAAACTTAATGGATCACTGCTCGACCTGCTTCCCGAAAGCCGTTATCAACCGGTCACCGTCGTTTCGGATGTGACGAGCGCCAGACAACGCCTGTTGGAGAGCGCGTTTGATATTGTCATTATCAACACGCCGCTGCCCGACGATTTCGGCACGAGACTGGCGCTGGACATATGCGAAAACAGCGGTACCGGCGTTTTGCTGCTCGTTAAATCGGAGCATTACCCAGACATAAACGCGCGCGTTTCGCCATACGGCGTGCTTACCGTATCAAAGCCCACGTCAACGCAGGTAATTACGCAGTCCATGCAGCTGCTATGCGGTACGCGTGAAAGGCTGCGTCGCATGGAGCAAAAAACGGCGTCCGTCGAAGAAAAAATGGAAGAAATACGTATCATCAATCGGGCAAAATGGCTGCTTATCGAGCAGCTCAAAATGACCGAAAATCAAGCGCACCGATATATAGAAAAGCAGGCAATGGATCGGTGCGTTACACGACGTGCTATTTCGGAAAATATACTATCGACCTACAAATAACGGAGGATTAACATAATGACGAAATATATTTTTGTTACCGGCGGCGTAGTGTCCGGCCTCGGAAAAGGGATCACGGCGGCATCACTGGGCAGACTGCTTAAAGCCAGAGGACTTAAGGTCGCCGCTCAAAAGCTCGATCCGTACATCAACGTCGATCCCGGCACGATGAGTCCGTACCAGCACGGTGAGGTCTATGTAACGGAGGACGGCGCTGAAACCGACCTCGATCTCGGTCACTACGAACGCTTCATCGACGAGGATCTGAACAAATACTCCAACCTCACCACGGGCAAGGTTTACTGGAATGTGCTGAACAAAGAGCGCCGCGGC
>USQH01000076.1 GCA_900556765.1 uncultured Oscillospiraceae bacterium | reverse complement strand
GTTTTCTTCTTACCTTTTCGGTAAGCTGACCGCCCTCGTCATAGCCGACATATCCCGGAGGTGCTCCGATCAGACGGGAGACGGAGTATTTCTCCATATACTCGCTCATATCTATTCTGACCATTGCGTGCTCATCGTCAAACAGCGCGGCGGCAAGGGCTTTAGCAAGCTCGGTCTTTCCGACGCCGGTAGGGCCGAGGAACAGGAACGAACCGATAGGACGTCTGGGGTCCTGTATTCCGGCACGCGAACGCAGTATGGCGTCACAGACCTTTGTAACAGCCTCATCCTGTCCGATAACGCGGCGATGAAGAATTTCATCAAGATGCAGCAGTTTTTCGCGTTCGCTCTCAACCAGCTTAGAAACGGGTATTCCCGTCCAGCGTGCAACTATCTTCGCAATCTCCTCTTCCGTCACCTGATCGCGCAGCAGCGTTGCCTTATCACTGTCGGCGTTCTCCTTTTCCGCTTCTTCAAGCTCCTTTTGCAATTGCGGCAACTTGCCGTATTTCAGCTCCGCGGCCTTTTGCAGGTCGTAACTGTTTTGCGCGCGCTCGATCTGTGCATTGACTGACTCGATTTCCTCGCGTATCTTCTGAACTCTGCCGATGGCATTCTTTTCATTGTCCCATTTTGCCTTCATCACGTCGAATTTTTCACGCAGAGAAGCAAGCTCCTCCCGTATTTCTTCAAGATGCTCGGCGGACAGCTTATCGGTTTCTTTCTTAAGCGCTGCCTCCTCGATTTCAAGCTGCATTATACGGTGGGAAACTTCATCCAGTTCAGTCGGCATGGAATTCATCTCTGTTTTAATCAGCGCGCACGCCTCATCGACAAGGTCGATTGCTTTATCCGGCAGAAAGCGGTCGGAAATATAGCGGTTGGAAAGTGTCGCGGCGGCAATAAGAGCCTGATCGTGAATCTTTACGCCGTGATAAACTTCATAGCGTTCCTTTAAGCCACGCAATATCGAAATGGTGTCCTCGACGGTCGGCTCCGGCACAAGAACCGGCTGAAAACGACGTTCAAGAGCAGCATCCTTTTCAATATACTGACGGTATTCATTCAGTGTGGTAGCGCCGATACAATGCAACTCGCCGCGGGCAAGCAACGGTTTAAGCAGGTTGCCGGCATCCATTGCACCGTCGGTTTTTCCGGCGCCCACAATAAGGTGCAATTCATCAATGAAAAGGATTATCCTGCCCTCGCTCGCCTGTACCTCGCCAAGCACCGCTTTAAGCCTTTCCTCAAATTCTCCGCGGAATTTTGCTCCCGCAACCAGCGCGCCCATATCAAGCGAAAATATTGATTTGTTTTTCAGCGTTTCGGGTACATCGCCGCTGACAATTCTCAACGCCAATCCTTCGGCGATCGCAGTTTTACCGACGCCTGGTTCACCGATCAGGCACGGGTTATTTTTTGTCTTTCGTGACAGTATGCGGATAACATTACGAATTTCGTCGTCACGCCCGATTACGGGATCGAGCTTTTGCTCGCGAGCCATCTCGACCAAGTCGCGACCGTATTTTTTAAGCACATCATAGGTGCTTTCGGGGTCGTCGGAAGTAACGGCGCGGCTGCCGCGCACCGAACGCAAAGCAGTAAGGAACGCGTCTTTTTCAATTTTCAAGCTGTGAAGCAGTTCCTTTACCGATTTTGACGGCTTAATAAGCACGCCGAGCATCAAATGCTCGACTGAGACGTACTCATCCTTCATTTTTGCCGCTTCGCCCTCGGCGGCAGTCAAAGCTGCGTTCAGATCGCCTGACATATAAATGTCACTGCCCGATGTTGAGGACACCTTAGGTAATGCGGATATCATGCTTTCGAGTCGCGTCTTAAGGGTGGATACGTCCACACCCATTTTTTGCAGCAGTTCGGGAATCAGCCCCTCTTGCTGAGTGACAAGAGCGAAAAGCAAGTGCTCCTGCAAAAGCTGCTGGTTGACGTTTTCCTCGGCTGTGCGCTGAGCAAGCTGGACGGCCTCTATACTTTTTTGAGTTAATTTTTGCACATTCATAAATCAAACCCTCCTTAAATAAGAGCAAAACGAGCCTGCCGCAAAAGGCAGACCCGCAAAATTAAAGCTATTAAATTAACGGAGCACGAATCACATCCGGCGTCCGTTTGCCTTTTGCAATTATTAGTATACACAGAAATGGAGCAGAAATTGTTATATAATTATGAACAAACAGTAAACAATTAGCACTCTCAACGTGAGAGTGCTAATTGTGCGTTTTATATTGCAAACTGACTGTTATACAGTTGAGCATAAAGGCCGTTTTTGGCAAGCAATGTATCGTGATTGCCCTGCTCGACAATATTTCCGTCGCGCATAACAAGGATTACATCCGCGTCTCGAACGGTCGACAATCGATGAGCTACAACGAAACTGGTTCGTCCCTGCATCATTTCGGCAAAAGCACGCTGTATTTTTTGCTCGGTACGAGTGTCGATAGACGACGTAGCTTCATCGAGAATGAGCATCGGCGGCAGACAAAGCATTACGCGAGCGATACATAATAACTGCCGCTGTCCCTGTGACAGGCTTCCGCCGTCCTCTCCGATGACGGTATCGTAGCCATTCGGCAGCCGCTTTATAAAACTATGTGCATGAGCCGCCTTTGCGGCGGCAATAACCTCATCAAGAGTGGCGTCTGGGCGTCCCATGGAAATGTTTTCGCGTACAGTTCCCGTTTTAAGCCATGTCTCCTGAAGCACCATGCCGAAATTCCGGCGCAAGCTTCGTCGTGTAACGCGGCGTATATCGTTGCCGTCGACCGATATTGCGCCGCCGTCAACGTCATAAAAGCGCATAAGCAGATTTATAAGTGTGGTTTTTCCGCAGCCGGTCGGGCCGACTATCGCGACACGCATACCAGGTTTCACCGAAAGATTCAGATTTTCGATCAGGCGGCGTTCGGGCGTGTATGAAAAGCTGACATTGTCAAGCTGTACACTGCCGTGAACATCCGAAAGCTCGGCGGCATCCGCATCCGATGTCTGAGGCGGCTGATCAATCAGCTCAAAAACGCGGTCGGCGCAGGCAACGGCATTGTGCAGCTCGGTAATTACGCCGGATATTTCATTAAACGGTTTTGCGTATTGATTGGCATAGCTTAAAAAGCAGGTCAGACCGCCTACGGTTATTCCTCCGCCAATGGCAGACAGCGCTCCGACAAGCGCTACGCCCGCATACACAAGGCTGTTGATAAACCGAGTGCTCGGATTTGTCAGTGAAGAAAAAAACGCAGCTCTAAGTGAGCATTTCTCCAGCCGTTCGTTAATTTCATCAAACTTTTCGAGATTTTCGTCTTCATGTGCAAACGCCTGAACGACCTTTTGATTGCCGACCATTTCGTCAATAAACGCCGTCTGCTCACCTCTGGTTTTTGACTGCAAGCTGAACATTGAATAAGTGCGTGAGGCAATAAATTTTGCGACCAGCATTGACAGCGGCGTCAGCAGCACGACAACGAGTGTAATACGCGGATTTATAGTCAGCATAAAAACAAGCGTTCCGAGAATGGTCACAACGCCGGTAAAAAGCTGAGTAAACCCGAGCAACAGACCGTCGGCAAACTGGTCGACATCGGCGATGATCCGACTGACAATATCGCCGTGAGAATTTGAGTCTATGAATTTCAGCGGCAGTATCATCAGCTTAGAAAACGCTTCATTGCGTATATCACGCACCACCTGAAAGGTAATGCGGTTATTAAGCGTATTCATGAGCCACTGGAGCAGCGCCGATACGCCGACGGTTGCACCGACCTGAACGAGCAATGCAAATATTGTGTCAAAATCAACATTGCCCTTACCTACGATACAGTCGATGGCGCGCCCGATAAGTATCGGTACATAAAGGCTGAGCAGCGCCGACGCAGCAGCAAATATCACCGACAGCAAAAGAAGATATTTGTAGCGCCCGATCCGTTTTATGATTTTTCGGAAGGTGCGTTTTTTCAGTTTGTTTTTACTTTTCATCGGTCGCCCTCCTTTTCAAACTGAGTATAATATATTTCACGGTAAATCTCACAGTTTTGCATAAGCTGTGCGTGCGTGCCGATTCCGACTGCTCTGCCGTCGTCAAGGACGATTATCAGGTCGGCGTGCATTACAGACGATGCACGCTGAGAAACAATAAATACGGTCGGTGCGCCGTCCATTTTACGCAGTGAATGACGCAGTGCCGCATCGGTGGCATAATCGAGAGCGCTCGCGCTGTCGTCAAGAATGAGTATGCGCGGGTGCCGCACAAGCGCGCGGGCAATGGTAAGGCGCTGACGCTGACCGCCGGAAAGGTTGCGTCCCTCCTGCTCAATAACATGATCAAGTCCGCCGCGTTTTGAATCGACTATTTCGCGCGCCTGAGCCGTTGACAGTGCGGCATATATTTCATCGTCGGTGGCATCGCCGTTGCCCCACAGCATATTTTCCCTGATACTGCCGTGAAAAAGTACCGCCTTTTGCGGTACGGCTCCGATCATATCGCGCAGCACCGAAGTTTCGATATCGCGCACATCAGTGCCGCCGATCTTTACCGTTCCGTCAGATGCGTCATAAAATCGAGGTATCAGATTAACGAGCGAGGTCTTTCCCGAACCTGTGCCGCCGATAACGCCGATCGTCTGACCCGATTCGGCGGTAAAGCTGATATCGTGCAATGAATAATCGCCCGCACCGCCGTAGCGCAAAGATACATCGTTAAACTCGACCGAACCGTCTTTCACAGAACGCACGGCTCTTTCGGATGAAGAAAGGCTGTTTTTAACTTCAAAGACCGCCTGTATGCGATTTCCGCAGGCGACCGATTTAGTTATATTTATTATCAGATTGGCGAGCTTTACAAGCTCGACCAATATCTGCGACATATAATTGTAGAGAGCTACGACCGCACCCTGCGTTATGATGCCGGTATCAACGCGGATTGCACCCGTCCAAATAAGCGCGATTATTGCAAGGTTAATGATGACATAGGTCAACGGATTAAGCAATGCCGATACGCGTCCGACAAATTTTTGAACATTGGTCAGGGCGTCGTTATCAGCGGCAAAATCCGCCGCCTCTTCTTCCTCACGGCAAAAAGCGCGTATGACACGAGCACCGCTAAGGTTGCCGCGCGTAAGTCCGAGTACCTTATCAAGACGGCTCTGCACACGCTTGTAAAGCGGAATGCAGGCAAGCATTATTCCGAAAACCACCGCCGACAGCACAGGTATAACGACAACAAAGGTCAGCGCCGCTCGGCTGTCCACCGTAAACGCCATTATCATCGCGCCGAACACTATAAACGGTGAACGCAGAAGCAGACGCAGCGTCAGATTTATTCCCTGCTGAACCTGATTTACATCGCTGGTCATACGGGTGATAAGCGTTGACGTGCCGAGAGCATCAATTTCGCTGTACGACAATGACTGAATATGGTCAAAAAGAGCATGGCGCACCTCTTTGGTAAATCCGACAGCCGCCTTTGCGGCAAAATACTGTGCGGCAACAGTGCTGATAAGTCCGATTGCACCGAAAGCAACGAGCACAAGGCTCATCCGAACAATGTATCCGCGGCCTGCGTCGCCGGCAGCAATACCGATATCAATGATACGGGCGACAATAAGAGGTACAAGCAGTTCAAAGGTAGCCTCAAGCAGCTTAAAAAAAGGGCCGAGAACGCTCTCCCATTTATAGTTTTTCATAAAACGAAGTAGCTTTGTCAATTGTACATCCTGCTTTCTTTCAGCCATGATAATGCAGAACTTCTGCGTATTTTCATTTATTAAAGTATAGCATACACTGAGCAATAATAAAATAAATTTTAAAATATTTTACTTACATTTTACTATATTTTTGTCATTTTTTCGGATATTAACGCAAAAACACTTGAATTAAAAACTAAGATAATGTAATCTACCATTGTAAGCATTTATTTGGAGGAAATTTTGATGAGTTGGTTTTGGTTATCCCTGATCGCACTGCTTTGTTGGAGCGGTTCCGATCTCTTTTCTAAGCTCGGTTGTGCCGATTCACGCGACAAGTACAGCCACCTGAAAATGGTGACTGCCGTCGGCGTTGTTATGGGCCTGCATGCGGCTTACGAAGTTTTCATTGACGGTGTGGAAATATCACTCGATGTGATAATTACATATTTGCCCGTATCGGCACTATATATACTGTCCATGGCTATCGGCTATCTCGGTCTGCGGTACATTGAGTTGTCAATATCGTCGCCGATATGCAATTCGTCGGGCGCGCTGGTTGCAATACTTTGCATATGCACAGGTCAGACGATGTTCCGCGAGCAGTACATTGCCGTGGCGCTCATCTGCATCGGCGTTATTGCGCTCGGAATAGTCGAAATGACCGAGGATGACAGCCTGCGTCAAATGCGCCAGGAAAAGTCAAATTACAAGTACACCAAAAGCATTATGGCTCTGTTGTTGCCTGTAATTTACTGTCTGCTCGATGCACTGGGAACATTCGCTGACGATATCGTGCTCGAAAAGCTCAGTGAGGACTCGGCGAATGTTGCATATGAGCTGACATTTCTTGTTTGCGGTATAATTTGCTTTATCTATGTTAAACTTATTAAAAAGCAAAAGTATCTCGTAAAAGCGGAAGCTCCGAAATATATCGGCGGTATATTCGAGACCGCCGGTCAGCTTGCTTACATATACGCCATAGGCGGTTCAGGCAACTTTGTCGGTGCCGCGGCGGCAATGATATGCTCCTACTGCGCAGTAAGCGTACTTTGGAGCAGAATATTCCTGAAAGAAAAGCTGTCATGGAAGCATTATGCATCAATAGCAGTTGCAGTGGCAGG